>JAJAPY010000001.1:0-300000 GCA_020523885.1 Candidatus Liberimonas magnetica
ACTTCAAGCATTGGATTCGATCTTAAGCTGCGGCGCTTCAAGGATCGTAGTGCCAAGCAATCTCCCTACGTTAGAAGCAATGCCGCAGGACCTGGCGGGTATAGAGATTATTGAGAGTATACGTAAAACTTTGAACCTGCGTGAGCCGAGCACAAAAGAAAAAGGCATGCTTGCTTTTAAGAAAGGAAAAACCCCGGTCCTGGAGCTTAGTGAACCGGTATTTATACAACTTATATACAACCTGAAAAAAGCCGGTGAACCTGCGGCGGATAAAACGGCATTATTTCCTGCAACGGTTAAATTACTTGAAGCTGAAACATTTATTGATCCAGCCCAGCAGAAGGCATGGAATGAGTTTATGGCTGAAGCCGGCCGCTTTGTTGAGCAGGTTAATGCTGCAAGCGATGCAGAAAAAGCTGAACTGTGCAGCCAGGCTTTTGAGTACATACACGGGGCTCTGGTGCCTCTTGGCTGGGAAGTCCTTAGACAGAAATATCCTAAACTCAAAGCCATGGAGTTTGAGAATGAACAGACAAAACAGGCATTTATGTTAGCGGCGTTACAAGTGCTTCTCCAGGACCCGGAGCATAAGTTTAATTTTGAGGGTGAAGGAAGCGACCTGTACGCCAGCCCGGAGAGCCGTAAGAGCCTGCATCAGGAGCTTATGCAAGGTATTCTTTATGATTCACAAACTGCGGAAGCTATAATGAACAGCCTCCTGGTCTATGGCAGCTTAGTGCCCGACTTGTTAAACGATATAAAAACTATGACGGCTCCTGCAGCACAGGGAGCTTTAAAAGGCGTTCTGGCGATTGCCAGCGCAGCTTAGCATTACTTCGTTAAGTCGAACGTTCCACGACAGTCTTTTTTCTTCGGTGTCTTTGCGAGGAGCGAAGCGACGTGGCAATCTCCAAAACGCCGAGATTGCTTCGTCTCCGGCTCGCAATGACAAACCTCACTTAACGAAGTAGTGTTAGGGTCTGCTGAAAAACTAATCCCGCAAAGCGGGATTACACAGATTACAAACTACGATTACACAGATACCTCCCGGTAAACCTCAAAAAACCACTATTCTTTTCTGAATTTTCCGGTGCAATTTTTATAATATGCTTCGCCAATGTAAACTAAAATTTACAACGTTTTCATAAAATGATATAAACTCTAGATAATAATAAAAGCAATGGCAGCACAAAAACAGCTTATCAGGTTAGAAGATCAAAAGAATGTGGGGCAAAGCATGAAAGAAAAAGTTGTAGTTGCATTAGACTTGGGTACAACGGGGAACAGGGCTATAGCATTTTCAAAAACGGGCGCAATAGCTGCAAAGTCTTATTATGAGTTCCCTCAAATATTTCCAAACCCGGGATGGGTCGAACATAACCCTATGGACATACTTGATACCTGTATAAAAACATTAAAAGATGTCATTAATACCGCAGGTGCGGCAAATATAGATTCTATCGGCATTACGAACCAGAGAGAAACAACTATTATCTGGGATAAAAACACAGGCAGGCCTGTCTATAACGCTATAGTATGGCAGTGCAGAAGGACTGAAGGTATCTGCAGCAGCTTAAAAGAACATAAGAAAGTTATAAAGCATAAAACCGGTTTGTTCCTTGACCCGTATTTCTCGGCGACAAAGATTAAATGGATATTTGACAATGTCGGGGGCGTAAAAGAAAAGGCACTGAAAGGAGAGCTGTTGTTCGGCACCCCGGAAACCTGGATATTGTGGAATTTGACCGGAAAGAAAGTTCATGCAACAGAGCCGAGCAATGCCTCAAGAACGCTTTTATTCAACATAAAAACCCTTGAGTTTGACGATGAACTGCTAAAGATATTTAATGTGCCAAAAAATATCCTGCCTGAGGTTAAAGACTCAGATTCGCTTTTTGGATTTACCGATACCAAAATAACCGGAGCAGAAATTCCCATACACGGCATATTGGGAGACCAGCAGGCATCTTTGTTCGCTCATTGCGGCTGGGAAGACGGCTTGATCAAAGCTACTTACGGGACAGGGATATTTATTCTTACCGGCACTAAAGAAAAGCTTGTTAAAAGCGGTTCCTTGATAACGACCGTTGCCTGGAAGACCGGAAAAACTGCCAGTTATGCCCTTGAAGGAAGCGTGTTCATGGGAGGGGCGTCTATTCAGTGGTTAAGGGATAATTTAAAGATAATAAGTTCTGCTTCCGAGACCGAAGAGACAGCAGGGTCTTTGAACGATAACGAAGGGGTTTATTTTGTCCCGGCTTTTCAAGGTCTTGGGGCTCCCTACTGGGACCCGGATGCCAGAGGGCTCCTTATCGGGCTTACTCGTAAATCAAGCAGGGCAAATATAGTAAGGGCTGTTGTAGAATCTCTTGCATATCAGGCTAAAGACGTAATGGAAACAATGAAAAAAGATCTCAAAGATGATTTTAAGGTTTTGAGGGTTGATGGGGGCGCATGTGCTAACAATTTTCTTATGCAGTTTCAGGCGGACATACTTTCTTTGCCTGTTGAACGGCCGAAAGCTTTAGAGCTCACGGCGCTTGGTGCCGCAGGTATCAGTGCCATAGGCTCAGGTTTCTGGGACAGAAAAGACTTGGTAAATATAAGGAATACTGAAAGAAAATTCATACCTGTAATGGATAAAAAGAAAGCGGAAATTTATTATCAAAAGTGGAAAGATGCAGTAGAAAGAAGCAAGAAATGGAATTAATTAAAGTCAGTGAATAGTAAATAGTGAATGCTGAATAGTTCGAGGAATTTAATACATGCGACATGATCCCGTCGTAGGGGATAGAAAGAAATGATCCTGATAATAAATCTACCAATAAGATATGGTATAATTATATAGTGACAAGAGGTATTTAAATATGGCAAAAGAAGCAAAAGCGCGACTTAAAATAAATAAACTTCTTGAAGATGCTGGTTGGAGATTTTTTGATTCTCATGAAGGCAAAGCCACTATAATTCTTGAAAACAATATCAAAATAACAGAATCTATCCTCAATGATATGGGGGAAGATTTTGATAAAGTAAAAAATGGTTATATTGATTTTCTTCTGTTGGACGAAAAGGGTTTTCCGTTTATTATTTTAGAAGCAAAAGCAGAAGATAAGAATCCTCTTTTTGGCAAAGAACAGGCCTGCAAATATGCGCTTTCACAAAACTGCCGATTTGTTATTTTATCTAATGGAAATATTCATTATTTTTGGGATATAGAACGAGGCAATCCAAATGTCTTAAGCAGGCTCCCTTCACCTGAAACAGTAGAAGGATCTAAGAACGAGCTGCTGGATGAAGAGTTTGATAAATTTGACAGCCGTTACCTGCCAAAAGAAGAGTACTTTGATTACGCAAAAACCATGTTTAAAGCCTACATTGTTGACACCGAATTCAGGGAGATTATTGAGAATGGTAATTTTGCTTACTTAAATGTTACACCATTCGGCGAATCTTTCAAAAAACTTTCACCCGAACTACGAAAAGCTATACTGGAATATGTAAAAGACTTTGTTTCACTTAACAGGTTTATCGCATGAATAAGGAAGGTGCAAAAAATGAGCCAAATTAAAGTATTAGATACCGTTGTTTCTTTCTATTCAAAAGAACGGGATGATTATATTTGCCTTACAGATATCGCGCGCTATAAGGATTCAGAACGAACCGACTACATAATTCAAAATTGGCTTAGAAACCGCAATACAATAGAGTTTCTTGGTATATGGGAACAGCTTAATAACCCATTTTTTAAACCCACCGAATTCGAGGGGTTTAGAAAACAGGCTGGAATTAATAGTTTTGTTCTTACCGCAAAACAGTGGATAGAAAAAACAGGCGCACGCGGCCTTATTTCAAAATCCGGAAGATATGGCGGTACTTATGCCCATAAAGATATAGCTTTTGAATTTGCTTCATGGGTTTCAGTAGAGTTCAAGCTTTATCTTATTAAAGAATTCCAGCGGTTAAAGGATGAAGAAATATCCGCAAAAAATCTGGGATGGAACCTTCAGCGGACTCTTGCCAAAATTAACTATACCATTCATACAGATGCAATCAAAGAGAATCTTATGCCAAAAGAATTAAGCAAACAACAAATAACCATAGTTTACGCATCAGAAGCAGACCTGCTAAATGTTGCTCTTTTCGGCAAAACCGCAGCTGTGTGGCGCGCAGAAAACCCAAGTAAAGACGGCAATATACGCGATTATGCAACAATGGAACAATTAGTGGTGCTCAGCAACCTTGAAAGCATAAACTCAGTTCTTATACGCCAGGGTATGGATTCATCGCAGAGAATACTAAAATTAAATGAAGTAGCTATTGCCCAAATGCGCTCGCTCCTGTCGCATAACTCAATTAAAAGGTTGAAATAATGCTTGATACCGAAACAAAGCGAAGAATAGACACTGCCGCGATATACTGGTAGGCAAAGTGCCGGACCCAAAAAGTCAGGTGGAACAGATAACAATTGCCCTTGTTTACAAGTTCATGGATGACATCATTAAGGGAAATGTACTCTATTGTTCAAAATAGTTGATCCTGCCTGATAAATCCGATAACAATTAGAACAAAAAGGATTGAATTATTAATGGAAAAACGAAAGTACTATGTTAAAAGGTTTTCATATTGTAGATTTGGTAATAGGCGTAAAAAAGATAAATAATAAAAGACGGAGGTAGGAAGACAGTTTAGGAAAAATAAATAGCGTTTAATAACACTATGTTAAAACGGGAGGAACATGTCTACAGCAAAAGCACGGCACATTTTGGTTTTAAACGAAGAAGAATGCAAGAACCTCAAAGCTCAAATAATGAAAGGGAGCGATTTTGCGGCAATTGCAAAGAAACATTCAAAATGCCCTTCAGGTAAACAGGGCGGGTATCTGGGCGAATTTTGCCAAGGCGAGATGGTAAAGGCATTCGATGAAGTCGTTTTTAAAGAAGAAATCGGCAAGATTCACGGCCCCGTAAAAACCCAGTTCGGTTACCACCTTATTGAAATAATGGAAAGGGAGGACTAATTGTTAAGAAAATGCAAAATGAAAAACTTAAAATTAAGGTGTCCCGCTTTGCGGGACTATTTTATAATTAATCCCGCCTTGGCGGGATACCATAATTTGCAATTTTCAATTTGCATTAAATTCAGGCAGCGGTATTGAAGAAACCTCCGGCTCCTGCCGGAGAGGCTCCGCCGCAGAATGAGCATAAAACCATGAACGAACTTTTCAGGTCGTTACGCCATAAAAACTATAGGCTTTTTTTTATTGGACAGGTGATATCAACTATCGGTATTTGGCTCCAGATGACAGCAGGGCCGTGGCTTGTTTACAGGCTTACGAACTCTGCTTTTCTTTTAGGGGTAGTGGGGTTTTTGGCCCAGGTCTTTGTACTTGTCCTTTCACCTTTAGCAGGCACGGTCGCAGACCACTACGACAGAAAAAAACTCCTTATGTTGACCCAGTCGCTTGCGATGCTGCAGGCTTTTGTCATGGGGATTCTGGTTCTGACCGGGCATATACAGCTCTGGCATATATTTGTACTTGTTGCTTTCATGGGGATAGTAAGCGCGTTCGATATGCCGGTAAGGCAGGCGTTCGTAGTTCAACTGGTAGGCAAAGAGGACCTTATGAATGCTATAGGTTTAAACTCCTTCATTTTTAACAGTGCACGCATAATAGGGCCTGCTTTGGCAGGTATATTGATAGCTTCTGCCGGAGAAGGGATATGTTTTATCTTGAATGGGGTAAGCTACATTGCAGTTTTTATTGCAGTAGTATTGATAAAACCCATACCCGATCTAAGTTCCAACAATGATCAAGGGATCCTAAGCAAGTTTGTTTCGGGTTACAAATACATCCGGCGCTCAAAAAACATATATGCTCTTTTGTTCCTTCTTGCCATTACAGGCATGACCGGCATTTTTCCTATGGCTCTTATGCCTATAATAGTAAAGGATATTTATAAAATGAATGCATCGGGGCTCGGTATTTTTATGTCGGCTATGGGGATAGGTGCGCTTTCAGGCACTATGATAGTCGCAGCAAGAAAATCCATAGAGAAACTCGAAAGGACTATTTATTTTTCTGCTTTATATTTTTCGTTTTTTGTCATCGCCTTCGGCCTGATAGAATTAAAAGCGGTAGCCTTACTTCTTTTGGTAGCGATAGGTTTTTTCCTGGTTCTACAGATGTCATTCACAAATACATTTATTCAGCTTACCGTAACGGATGAAATGCGCGGCAGGGTCATGGGTTTTTTTATAATGGCATTTATGGGGTTTGCTCCGATAGGAAGTTTAATGGCCGGTTCTCTGGCTCACAGGTTCGGAGTTCAGGTTTCCCTGGTTGTTGGAGGCACTATAAGCATTGTTGCTGCCCTGTTGCTGAAAGACAGGATACTCAAGGAGCAGTGAAAAACTCATTGCCTGCCGGAGCGGGATACTATAATTTTGCATTTTGCAATTTTCATTTTGCATTTAAGTTGGATTGTTCTATTTTCGTCTTTTGTAATGTTCTCTTCCCACCACAACTGCTTTTTGGGATTCCCGCTTTCCAAGGTCTTTTTCCACAAAAACTTCTTTACCGCTGTACGGGTCTATACCCGTATGATAAATACAGGTGGAATAGGTTGAAGGAAGCGGAGTAAAAACCTGCACTTGTTCGGGAGTTATCTTTAACTCTCTTCTTGTATATTCCTTTAGATCGAACATTTCTTTTAATGTACACCCGGGATGGGCTGCGATAAGATAATAGGTGAGATACTGTTTAGGCGAGTATTCGCTTTTTTGCATATTTAATTTGTTGAACTCATCCCTGAAGGTTTTTAAGGAATCTACGCCGGGTTTGCCCATAAGATCTAAGACCCCTTTAGCAATATGCTCGGGTGCAAGCTTAAGCTGGCCTGAAATATGGTTATTCACCAATTGTTCTATATATTTCTTTCCGCAGGTTTTATCGTTTATGACCATATCACAGCGTATGCCTGAAGCCACAAAAACTTTTTTGATCCCTTCGATATTCATGATTTTATTTAAAAGGTTTAACTGCGGCCCGTGATTTATTGGCATCCGGCTGCAGATTGTTGGAAAAAGGCAGCGTTTCCCTTTACAGCTTCCTTTTTCCTGCTTGGCCTTGCATTCTATCATGTACATATTCGCGGTCGGGCCGCCGACATCGCTTAAATACCCCTTAAATCCAGTAAGTTTTGTGATCTCATAAACTTCTTTTAAGACAGATCCTTCGCTCCTGGATGTAACCGTCCTTCCTTGATGGACAGCGATAGAGCAGAAATTGCATTCGCCGTAACAGCCCCTATGAGTTGCTACAGAAAACCTTATAGTCTCAAGAGCTTTTGTAGGGCCGCCTGCCCTGTAATAAGGGTGCACATCCCGTTCATACGGCAGGCCGGATATTTCATCAAGCTCTTCCTGCGTCAAAGGAAGGCTTGGCGGGTTTTGTATTAAGAACCTTGTGTCCTGTTTCTGGCACAGGCCTTTGGCAGTAAAGGCGTCGTTGTTCTCGTAAAAAGCTTTGAACATGGTGATAAACTCTGCGTTATTGGTTTTAACCGTTTCATAAGGCGGAAGGACAATGTAATCGTTTACGCATTCTTTTGAAATATAGCAAATACCTTTAATATCCTCATAACTTTTACCTTCTTTTAACCTTGAGGCCAGCTCCAGGGTGCTTTTTTCACCCATGCCGTAAACCAGGATATCTGCTTTTGCGTCAAAAAGGATGGAGCGTTTTACAGAATCAGTCCAGTAGTCATAATGAGCGATCCTTCTTAAGCTTGCTTCAATACCGCCTAAAATAATCGGTTTTGTATTCTTAAAGTATCTTTTAATAAGGTTGGAGTAGACTATTGCAGCTTTGTCAGGCCTTTTTGTATTTTCACCGCCGGGAGTAAAATCGTCGAATTTCCGCCTTTTTTTTGAAACCGTATAGTTCGCTACCATGGAATCCACCGAACCTGCGCTGACACCCCAGAAAAGTTCCGGCTCACCCAATCTTGTTATTTCCGGGCCGCTCGTAACATCCGGCTGCGCTATAATGCCTATCCTGTAGCCTTTCTCGAACAGGAGGTTGGCGATTACGGCAACACCAATATATGAGCTGTCGATATAGGTGTCTCCTGTGACAAGAATGATATCAAGCTTGTCCCAGCCGAATTTTTCCATCTCTTCTTTAGTTGTAGGCAAAAACATGTTAACCCCTTTATAGTTTCTTAGTTCGGAGTCTGGAGTTCGGAGTGAGTCAGAGACTCTAGACTTTGAATTTAAGGTTTTGGTTTTACTACGAACTCCGAACTAATATAATTTATCATATTTCATTTAATTAATCCAAGATCGTTTGCTATTATGTCAAATAAAGAGTATAATATAAATAGAAGATAGAAATCGGATGTACTTTCCAGATACAATTTCTACAAAAACCCCCTTTCTTATCATCCTGCAAAAAAGGTTCTGTCATGTTTTTAATTATGCGGGGGACAACGATTCCATGGGAGCAAGTCAATGAAAACATTAGCAAAGCTTAATACAAAGAAAAAGAAACAAGAACCTGCTGCTATGCTTCAAGCAATTGTCTCAAATCCCGTTAATAACCCGCAGGCGGACAGGAGCGATCCTTTTCTGTATTTATTGAATGCGACTTCAAACCGTATAAAAAAAGAACTTTATGCCATGTTCCGGACACCGCCCCAGATCCTGAGAAAGTGTGAAACAAATTGTGAAAAAATGCAGGCTATTTATTTTTCCTGGGAACGCAGTATGCAGGAAGCCAGGGACGGGTTAAGGAAAATGGATACATTCCTCTATTTAAGCCCGGTCAGCCCCAATATACAAAAAGATGTCAGGGCTTTTAATGAAACCATAAATAGAGGAAGGGAAGATATGGGCGAAATAAAAAGAAGCCTGAACAATAAATGCAAGGGTATGTATAGAAGCCTAGACCCCAGAGGGAAATACAAGGATAACTTACTTGAAAATATCCATGAAGTCTCCGGTTCTTTGATGAAAGGGTGCAGAGAGATATATAATATCGCAAAGAGAAATCACAACTGCATGAGACAGGCATGCCACAAGGTCCTTGTAGAATACAATAAAACCATGCATAATGCCCCTCAGAAGCTAAAGAAAAATCAAATTCACAAATCATTTCCGATCTCGCCAAAAACGTATGAAACATTCATAGGCAAATGCCCCAAATGGTAAATCTTCAAGAAAATCACCTGATTTGCTCCGCAAATCACCTTATTTAACAAATCAATAAAATAATAGTATAATAAAACCGGATATATAGATTTTATTGTTATAATTATCTATCAAAATGGAAAATTATTTAGAAACAGGAAAAGCATTTACTCTTGAGAAAAATTATAAAAAAGCCTTAATGAATTTCAAAAAAGCTTTGGCTGTTGATCCTGGTCAAAAGTGCGTACACTTTGAGATAGGCAAGATATATTATGAAGAGCATAAATATGACCTGGCGATAGATGAGTTTTTAAAAGAAACAGAAATAAATCCGAAGTTCATTCTTCCATATCTGTTGATGGGGAAAGCCTATGTAAGCAAGGGCGAATTTAAAAAAGCTTTAAGCCGGTTTAGAAAGGCCAAAGGCCTGAGCAGGGGAGATAAAGAGACAGAAGAGATAGCCCCTTATGAGATGGGGCATGTATACCTCAGCCTGAAGGAATACGGCCCGGGCATAAAAGAATTAAAAACGGTCTTGAAATTAAATCCGATTCACCTAAATGCTCATTTGTTATTGGTAAACGCCTATAGAAATAAAGGCATGGACCAGGAAGCTTTAAGACAGTTAGAAGAGGCCGGGGAAATAAACAAAAAAGATAAAGAGGCGCAAGGACAGATACATTATGAAAGAGGGCTGATATACTACGGGCAAGAGAAATATGACCTGAGCGTAATTGAATTAGAAAAGGCCTTAGAATCAAACCCATGCCACGTAAATGCACAGTTATTATTAGCGGTACTGTATAAAAATAAGAACAGGTACGAAGAAGCTTTGATACTGTTAGAAAAGGCCGAAGAAACGAGCAACGGGAATAAAGAGATAGACAATAGGGTGCATTATGAAAAAGGCCAGATATATTTCAGCCAAAAGAAATATGGCCTGAGCATAGAGGAATTAAAAAGGGCCGTGGAATTAGATCCCAGCCATATAAATGCCCGGCTGTTATTGGCGATAGTCTATGAAAATCACGGCCTATATGAAGATGCCTTAATTCAGTTAGACAAAGCAGCAGGAGAGAACAAAAGAGATAAAGGTATAAAAGCTCAGGAGCATTGTGAAAGAGCACATGTATATTTTAAGCAGCAAAGGTATGAGTTAAGCCTGAAAGAGCTGAACAAAGCGTTAAAACTGGACAGGTCAAATATAAAGGCGCGTTTATTGTTGGCTAAGATATACAAAGACCAAAAGAATTACGAAGAGGCTTTAAATGAATTTGACATTCTGACAGGTTTAAAAGAAACAGATATACATACAAAACAGGAGATATCCTCTTTAAAGACAGAGATATATATAGAACAAAACAAGTATAACCTGGCAGGGAACGAAATAAAAAAAGCACTTGTCCCTGATGACAAGAACGGCCTTTATCACCTGAGGTTAAGTAAATTCTACAGGTTAACCCAGGAATATGATAAAGCAATAAATGAACTTAATAAGGTGATTATATCGGAGGCAAGGGGCAGGAATACGGATGCTGAGATGTTTGACCAGATATTACAGCTTGCCAGGCAATGCAATTTATCTGGCGACCGCGCAAAAGCGGTACAGATATCTGAAAATGCATTGAACCTGGACCTGTCAGATCATCTTCCCATAAAAAATGCATTAACAAATGAAATCGAAATAGCGCAGAATAAAACAAAGATATCTTCAAAAATAAGGAATCTAAGTGTCACGTTAACTCATAAATGTAACCTGAATTGTAAAATGTGTGTTGTGAACAGGTCCTCAGGGCAGGAGATATCCCAAAAAGTTAAAATTGAAGTAATTAAGGCGCTGCCTTACCTGGAAAGGGTGTCCTGGACAGGCGGGGAAGTATTTCTGTATCCCGGTTTTAATGAATTACTTGATGAAGCGATAAAATATTCCACAAAGCAGACTATTACCACCAACGGCATGCTCTTAGATGCAAATAAAATAACTAAAATAATAAAAAACAACATAAGGCTGACAATCTCAATTGACGGTATAACTAAAGCGGTGTATGAAAATATAAGGCAAGGTGCAAAATATGATTTACTTATAGATAAACTTAATATGATAAATAAAATCAAAAAAGAAATAAACCCGAAATACCGGATCGCCATAAATGTAGTAGTTGTTAAATCGAATTATCATCAGCTGGAGAAATTTGTTGAGTTTGCAAAAAAATACGATATATTCTCCATAAATTTATTGACCTCTTTCATGAAGAATAGGGAAGATATTTCCCGCCTTGATAGCAGCACCTTGTCGGATATAGTAAAATCCATAAAAAATGTGAAAGAGCTCTGCCGGAAATATAACATCTCCTATACCAATAATTCACCGGATAATCTATTAGTAAGCAATACAGGTATCATTGAGACGGATCATCATGCTGTGACAGGAAACCTTCCGGAACCGGATCAAGCATTTAAATGCTATGCTCCCTGGAAATGCCTGACTGTGGCGGTTGACGGGAGTGTAAAACCTACCACCCATTGCTTTTGTAAGAAGATAATAGGTGATTTGAACGAAGAGAGCCTTGAAGATATCTGGAACGGCAGAAAAATAGTGAAGTACCGAAAAAGCATATTGTCCGGAGCTATGGCAAAATATTGTAACCTGAATAAAATATATAAAAAGTTTCCTTTTGAACTATTGGATTATTAGATTTAATTCAGGCTTGAAACTTGCCCTGAAAACTCAACAACATGCAAAGGCCGGTAAATACCCCGCCTGTGCAAAGCGTACCAGCGCTAAACGCACCTATTCAGCGCATCGCTGCTGCTTTTCGGCGGGCCACGGTAATTATCAGAGGGATTGGATTTTCAAAGTATTTTAATGGACGTAAAAAAAATTGAGGTGATTTGCAGGTGAAGGATTATTTAGGAACAGGAAAATCGTTTGCTTCCAAGAAAGATTACAAAAAAGCCTTAATGAACTTTAAAAAGGCATTAGCTGAAGACCCTGATCAAAAGAACGTACACTTTGAGATCGGCAAGGTATATTATGAAGAGCATGAATACGTCCAGGCTATAGATGAGTTTCTAAAAGAAATAAAAATAAACCCCCAGTTTATCCATGCATATCTGCTGGCGGGGAAAGCGTATAAAAGCAGGGGCAGGCATGAAGAGGCCCTAAGCCAATTGAAAAAAGCCCAGGAAATAAACAGAGGAGATAAAGGAATAGAAGAGCAAGTCCATTACGAAAAGGGGCAGATATATTTCGCACAAAAGAAATATGATCTAAGTATAGAAGAATTAATAAAAACCCTGGAACTAGGCCCAGCTAACATAAATGCGCAGTTATTATTAGCTATAGTTTATGAAAATCACGGAAGCTATGAAGATGCGTTAAAGCTGTTAGGCAAAGTGGCAGAAACAAACAAAGGTGATAAAGGGATAAAAGCCGGGGAGTATTGTGAAAGAGCACTTGTCTATTTCAAGCAGAAAGAATATGAATTAAGCCTAAAAGAACTGAATAAGGCATTAAAGATAGACAAGCCAAATATAAAGGCTCATTTATTATTGGCTAAACTTTATAAGGAGCAAGGGGGGTATGAAGAGGCTTTAAAAGAACTGGGCTTATTAACGGAGTCAGGCGCTCCCTCCAAGGAGATCAGGCAGGAAATATCCTATTTAAAGACAGGGATACATATTGAACAGCGCAAGTATGGTCTGGCAGAAAAGGAAATAAAAAAAGCAATAACCCTTGATGATAAAAACTGCCTTTATCATCTGGCCTTAAGTAAATTCTACATGCTGGCCCTTGACTATGATAAAGCAATAAAGGAGCTTTATAAGGTAATGAGATCAGAAGAAAAGGACAGGAATACCGACAATGAAATGTTGGGTCAAATATTGCAATTAGCCTCGGAATGGGATAAGACTGGCGGCCGGTCCAAAGCCATACAAATATTTGAAAATGCCTTAAAGCTGAATTCTCCGGATAACACCTCCTTTAAAAACATCCTGACAAACGAAATTGAAATAGCTCATAATAAAACAAAGCTCGCTTCAAGGGTCAGGAAATTGAGTATTACTGTAACAAATCGCTGTAACTTGAACTGCAAAATGTGCGTTATGGACAGGTCTGTGGTACGTGAAATATCAGAGAAGGTAAAAGACGAGATAATCGGTGCGCTGCCTTATCTGGAAAGGATAGCGTGGCTGGGCGGTGAAGTATTTTTGTACCGCGGTTTTAATGAATTGCTCGATGAAACAATAAAATACCCGGTAAAACAGACTGTTACTACCAACGGGCTGTTGTTAGATGAAGAAACGGCAGCCAGGATAATCAAGAATAATATATGGCTTGAAATCTCGATAGACGGCACAACTAAAGAAGTCTATGAAGCTATAAGGCGCGGTGCAAAATTCGATGTCCTGATAGAAAAACTTAATATGATAAATGCGCTTAAAAAAGAAATAAATCCGGGTTATAAAATGAGCATGAACGTAGTGGTGATCAAATCTAATTACCGCCAGCTGGAAAGTTTTGCTGAGTTTGCAGGGAAATACGGCATTTCTAACCTGAATTTCCTGATAGCTTTATGGAAAAGCAAAGAAGATATTGCAGGGTTGGACGGCGATATCCTGGCTTCGATAAACAAGTCACTCAAAAACGTGGAAAGAAACTGTAAAAAATATAATATAAGGTTTACCAGGGATGCGCCCGATGACTATTTGAACCGGCCGTCAGCAAATAACAGTTGTTATCAAATAGGCGGGAACATTCAAGCTCGTAAAATTAAGAATTCCAAATGCTATGCCCCCTGGACAAGCCTGGTTTTAGACATACAGGGCGATGTAAAACCCGCTGCCCATTGTTTGTGCAGCGTGACAACAGGCAATCTAAACAAAGAAAGTCTTGATGAAATATGGAACGGAAGAAAAATGGTCGCTTACAGAAAGATGATATTGTCCGGGGATATAGAAAAAGTATGCAATTTAAAAAAGAATTTTGGCAGGATACCTTTTGAATTGCTGCAATATTAAAAGATCAACCAGGTTGAAAACAAAGACATTAAATAGTATAATTTTTTAGTCGGTATATTGCCTGAGAGAACTTTTTCGTAAAAGGAGAAAATTATGCCTAAAAAGGAAATTAAAAGGATCGGTGTTTTAACGGGCGGAGGCGACTGTCCCGGTCTTAATGCGGTTATTCGGGCTGTCGTAAAAAGCGCTTTTAATCTCGGCTGGGAGGTAATCGGCGTACGGGAAGGTTTTGAAGGGCTGCTTGACCTGTCCAAAATAGAAAAAATAGGCCCGGCTAATATAAGAGGGATATTAAATCTCGGCGGCACTATACTCGGGACTACCAACAGGGGAAATCCGTTCATTTCAAAGAAAAAGGTCGGAGACAGCATTGAAGAGTATGACAGTTCCGATGAGGTGGTTAAGAATTTTAAACAACTCGGTCTTGACGCCCTTGTAGCGATAGGCGGCGATGGGACCCTCGGCATAGCATGCAAGTTCGTAGATAAAGGGATCCCTATAGTGGGTGTCCCAAAAACGATAGATAATGACCTGTCTTCGACAGTAATTACCTTCGGGTTCGATACCGCGGTCTCAAATGCGACTGATGCTCTTGATAAGCTTCATTCAACGGCCGAGAGTCACAGGAGGGTAATGGTCGTTGAAACAATGGGAAGGTATGCAGGCTGGATAGCCCTTAATTCAGGCGTGTCCGGAGGAGCCGATGTGATACTTATTCCTGAAATACCTTTTGAAATAGATAAGGTCTGCCAGGCGGTAGAAAAAAGATATAAAAATAATACTAATTTTGCCATTGTTGTTGTAGCCGAAGGTGCAAAACTTAAAGGCGGGGACATGTTCGTAAAGCAGGCAAAAGAAGCCGGCAAAGAACACCCTGTATTGGGCGGTATATCAGACTGGGTATCAAAGGAAATAGAAAAAAGGACCGGGCATGAATCAAGGTCTTTGTCTCTGGGCCACCTGCAGAGAGGCGGCCATCCTACCACATTTGACAGGCTTTTAGCCACCCGCTTTGGCGCGTGTGCCGTACGGTTCATAAAAGAAGGCAAATTCGGCGTTATGGTGGCTTCGATACCTCCGGGTATGGAGGCAGTGCCTTTAAAAGAGGCTATAAGCAAGATGAAGAATGTGCCTGTTGACTGCGATACTATAACTTCTGCAAGGCAGCTCGGGATTTCTTTCGGTGATTAGCGGTTATACGGAAAATGCAAAATGATAAATGAAAAATTCAAAATTAAGGTGTCCGCTCTGGCGGACTTTATAAATAAATCCCGCCTTGGCGGGATACAGCAATTTTGCATTTTGCAATTTTAATTTTACAATTAAGTTAGGCCGCCAATGGCGGCTTAACTTTTTATATCGCTGTTATTTTTCTTTTTTGCAGCAATTTCCATTTAAGGTTTTTTACGGGGGGTTCAGAACACACAATGGACGAGTTTTTGTATTCACTCATGAAAAGAGTATAGTAAGCTGGCAGTTTTGTAAACTCCAGGTATGCGTAGAGGTTTTTACCGTCGCTAAAAAGAGATGTAAGCGAGGTGTGTTTTAAACTCTTTTCTATGTCTTTGAATGTTTTTTTAAATTTTGTTTTTATGCCGTTCCCTTTCTGGCTTAGTGCATATTTGAACAAAACTTCCGAATCAAGCGCGCCCTTCCCCGGCCCAAGTTCATTTTTAATTTCTTTTATGAGAGGTTTGTAATCAAGCACAGTACCGTTATGGCAGAATATAACGTTATTGAACTTGAACGGGTGCGTGTTTTTTACAAGGTTTGTGTTCTTCCATGCCGATTTTCGCAGGTGTACGATCAGTATCTTTGAACGGTTTATTTTTCTTAACGCATTAAAAAACCTGTCTTTTTCCTTTAAAACAGATTTTGCACTTTTAATAACACCTGCCCTGCCGTTTTTGTAGTATCCTATGCCCCAGCCGTCAAGATGGAAAGGCTTGTTATGAGGAGGGACTTTGCCTCTTTTGGCAAGCTCAAAGAAACCCTCAAGGAAAGTTTTGTGTACGTGATAACTATAATCTGTGATGCCTATCATCCTGCACATGGTTGGTGTATCTGTGTAATCGCCGTTAGAAATCTGTGTAATCAGCGTTTAATATAAACCCTAAAATATTAACTTAACAGTTAAGATAGCGACAAAAATACCGATTATATCGGATATAATGCAGACAGGGACAAGGAATTTGGAGTTTTTTATGCCGACCGCTCCGAGATATACGGCTAATACATAAAAAGTGGTCTCTGCGCTTCCGATTATTACAGCTACCATCATAGTCGCTGCGGAATCGACCCCGGCACTTTTTATAGTTTCAATAAAAACCCCCAGGCTTGCGCTTGAAGAAAGCGGTTTTAACAGCCCCGCGGCTATAACCTCGGCCGGGACCCCAAGAAAAGAAAGGCAGTATGCCAGAATATTTTTTAACGCATCAAAAGCGCCTGACGACTGGAAAACCTTTATTGCAACGAATATCGCCAGGATATAAGGGAATATCCCTGCCACTATGCCAAGCCCGTCTTTTGCCCCTGAGACAAAAGAGGCATAAATATTCACTTTCTTGAATATTCCGTAGGTGAGGATAAACAGCACAAATGCCGGGACAAGAATAAGCGAAAAATAATTTATGATTTCCATTTGTAAACCTTTTTGAACAGGAACAATATCCCAAGAGCTAAGGCCGCTGAGATAAAGGTCGAGATTATTGTAGGGGCTATTACCTTTGTGGGTTGGATAGAACCGTAATCCGCCAGTATGCCTATGACCGTAAAAGGTATGAGCTGGATACTTGCCGTGTTTATGACTATAAAAAGCATCATTTCAAAAGAGACCTCTTCCTTGTTCGGATTGAGCTCCTGAAGGTCTTTCATGGCTTTTATTCCGAGCGGAGTCGCCGCGTTACCTACGCCGAGGAAGTTTGCCATAAGGTTCAGGGTAATAGAGATTATTGAAGGATGGTCTTTCGGGATATCCCTGAACAGGAAGTGTATGAAAGGCCTGAAAAGCCTCGAGATATGTTTTACAAGCCCGGAATCTTCTATTATTTTTGTAAGGCCCATCCACAAGCTTACGATGCCGAGCAAAAATATAGATATCTCTACGGCGGATTTTGCCCCGTCAAAAAAAGATTTTGTAAAAGCATCAAAGTTATTGTTGAGGGCCGCAAATATTATGCTTACAAGTATCAATAAATACCATATTATGTTCATAAGACTTTGAGCTGCTTCGTTCTTGTATCAAGAAGAACTCTTGCTCCTACGGGCAAAGTGATCTTGTTTTTTACATGTCCGATATAGGGGCACGCAACAACTGGAAAAGTTATTTTCATCTGGCTTTTTATAATGTCGTAGACATTGCGTGTCTTTGAACCCCTGAAATCGCCGAGTATAAGGCCTTTTAGCCCTTTAAATTTTCCTGCGAGGATCCACTGCGTAAAATACCTGTCTATCTGATGCAGTTTTTCATCGACATCTTCGAAAAAAAGCATTGAGCCTTTTGTCCTTATTTCCCAGCCGGTCGATATAAGCGCGGTCAAGGTCACGAGGTTCCCGCCTTTAAGTATTCCCGTCTGCGTGCCGCGGTTGTATACTTCTACGGGGGCTCCTTTGAACAGGTCCTTTCCCTTCATGGTCCGGGTTATATTCATGAAAGAGTCAAGCGTAAAAGCTGGGGGCTTTTCGAAATTTATTACCATGGGCGAATGAAACGTTGTAAGCCCTGTTTTTTCATAGATCGAGTTTAAAAGAGTGCTTACATCGCTAAAACCCGCAAAGATCTTTGGATTCTTTCTGATAAGGTTAAAATCAATGAATGGAAGGGCTTTCATCGAACTATAGCCGCCGCGGCGGGCAAGTATTATGTCTACGTCCTTGTTCTTGAAGGCTTTGTTTATCTCTTCTGCTTTAAGGCGCGGCGATAAAAGATTTTTTGAGAAGGATTTGTTTAGAACGGCAAACCCGAGTTTTTCTATATTCTTTATCCCTGTATTAAATTCATTTTTGTTTTTTAATGCCCAGCTAGGTGTGATTGTATATATGTTTTTCATTCTGCATAATTTAACAAAATAATAATGAAAAAGTAAAGCCCTCGAGCGCTCCGGTAAGCTGAAAGAAAATAAATGTGATTTTTATTATTTATTTATATATAATTATGTACCGATGTTCCATAACTCTTTATTAATCAGTATATTCCTGCTGTCTGGTTTGCCCCTTTATGCCCAAGACATAGCAGGAGAGTTCAAAAGCGCAGTGCCTACAGAGTGGGGAGAAACTGTACCGGGAGTAAAGACCAGGATAAGTAAAAATGAAAAGATATTGGCCTTGACTTTCGATGCGTGCGGCTCTGCCAATGACGGGTATGATAAAAAGCTTATAGATTTTTTAACAAAAGAAAAAGTGCCTGCGACTTTGTTCATAACAGGCCGGTGGCTGGATAAATTCAAGAAAGAGTCGGAAGAGCTTTCCAGGAACAGCCTTTTTGAAATAGAAAACCACGGGCTTAACCATAAGCCTGCATCCGTCAAAGGCGCAGGTGTTTACGGGCTCGAAGGGACAAAAAACATCGGGGAGCTTATAGAGGAAGTAGAAAAAAATGCCTTAAAGATCGAGTCCCTGACAGGCAGAAAGCCGAAGTTTTTCCGTTCCGGCACGGCTTATTATGACGATATAGCTGTTAAGGTCATAAAAAAGCTCGGCTATGAAGCTGCAGGTTTTGGCGTTCTTGGAGATGCAGGCGCGACGTACAGCGCAAATAAGGTAAAGCAGCAGCTTCTTAATGCTCCAGCGGGCTCTATCATAATAATGCACATGAACCACCCTGAAAAGGATACGGCTAAAGGCGTTATCGGCGCAATACCAATATTAAAGAAAAGAGGGTTCAAGTTCGTAAAGCTGGAAGATTACCCTTTAGAGTAGGCAGACAATTATGAATAAGGCAATATCCGACCGGGAATATTTCATAAAACTTTCAAAAGCCAGGATGCCTTTCGGCAAATATACAGGCACTCCTTTAATAGATATCCCGGAAGCCTATATCGTATGGTTCATAGGCAAGGGTTTTGCAAAAGGCGAACTGGGTGATATGCTTAAAATAATCTATGAGGCCAAGGTAAACGGGCTGGAATATTTGTTTGGCCCTGTAAGAGCAAAAAAAGAAACGCAAAAGAACGTTTTTTAGGATAAACGGTCATGGAAAAACTAAAAGATTATAATAAATACATAGATATTTATTTAGAAAATGGAAAAAAGCTTTTTAACCGGAAAAACTATCCCGAAGCCCTGTCTTTATTCAGGAAGATATTGGCTATTGACCCGAATTATCCCGGCGTGCATTTTGAAATAGGCAAGGCCATTTATTATGGCCTGAAAAGGAACGATGCTGCGGCAAGAGAATTCCAGCTTGAATTGAAATTAAACCCGTCGCATATTTTCGCCAGTTTAATGCTTGGCATGGCCTATGCAGGGCTGGAGAGGTACGGTGAGGCATTGACTGTATTTAAGAAGGCGGTGAAGTTAGGCAAGGGCAACGCCGGGATAGAAGAAAAGGCACACTATGAACTGGCACAGATATATTTAAAGAAAATGAGATATTCCGCCGCTGCCGGCGAATTAATAAAAGTAATAAAAATAAATCCTGAAAATGAGCATGCCCATTATTTGTTAAGTGTGGCATATAAATGCCAGGGGTTCTATGACAAGGCCTTAGAAGAGATCAGGTTGTCTGGAAAACATGCCGGAGAAGAAAAAGAACTGGAAAAGAAAATAAACCGCGATAAAATCGATTTGATACAGGGCCATAATTTAAAAGGTAATTATGCGAAAGCTTTAGAAGAGATAAAGAACGTAGAGGCAGCTGGCCCGAAGAACGCCAATTTATTGATGAATGAACTTGAGATAGCTAAAAATAAAACAAGACTTCGTTCAAAAGTCAGGAGCCTGGATGTATCCTTGACGACTAACTGCAACATAAGGTGTAAAATGTGCAGCCTGTCAGAAATTCCCAAACAGGAAATATCTAAAAAAGTAAAAGAAGAGATAATCAAGGCATTCCCTTATTTAACCGACGTAACTTGGGTAGGGGGCGAAGTGTTCTTGTACCCTTATTTTAATGAGCTGCTGGATGAAGCGATAAAGCATAAAGTAAAACAGCATATAGACACGAACGGACTATTGATAGGCCGGGACATGGCTGTCAAGCTTATAGAGAACAATGTCTGCCTTACGTTCTCTATCGACGGCACAACAAAAGAAGTGTTCGAGGGTATACGGAAAGGGTCGAAATTCAGCCTATTAATGGAAAAATTAGATATGATAAATAAGTTAAGAGAAAAAATAAATCCTGATTACAGGATACAGATGAACACTGTGGTGATGAGGTCAAATTACCGCCAAATAGAAAGTTTCGTGGAGTTTGCGGCAGAATATAATATCAACGGGATAAATTACCTGATGCTGAACCCTTTTGGGCTAAAAGAGTACGATGAGGATGTTTTTACGTTTAAAAGGGACGGCAAGATATTGTCCTTCATTTATACCGCCCTTAATAAAGCTAAAACCGCCTGCCGGAAACATAATATTGTTTTCACTTCTAACATGGCCCCCGAAGTACTGCTCCAGGGTTTTAAAGATAAAAAATATAAAACCGGAAGAAAAAAGAGAGGGGCGAAGCCCTGTAACTGCCTTGCGCCCTGGATCAGGTTGAGGATCGATTTTAATGGTATTGTATATCCTTATGCCAATTTTTTATGCCGGAATGCCATAGGCGATTTAAATTCTCAGGCCCTTGAAGATATATGGAACGGCAAAAAGATGATACAATACAGAAAGATGCTGATATCCGGAGCAGCCGAGAAAATATGTAGTTTAAAAAAGGTTTATAAAAGGATACCGTTTGAATTATTATATTATACTTGAGTTGAATTATTAAATTTTAGTTGACTATTTCCGGTTAATAATCTACAATAGACAAAATATTTTGATATAAAGGATAAAATTAAATGGAAGGCGCGCTTTTTGTAATCAATAACATAGTCAAGGACGTAGATAAACCGCTTGATTCAGTAGTTAACACGGTAGTACTGCTTGAGGGCGGAGCTACGATCCCGTTCATTGCCAGGTACCGCAAGGAAAAAACCGGCAACCTGGATGAAACTGTCATAAGGAAGATATCCGACAGGCTTGAATATTACAGGGAGCTTGAAGGAAGAAAAGATACTATTATAAAAAGCATAGAAGCCCAGAAAAAAATGACGCCTGAGCTGAAGAAAAAGATCCTTGATTGCGCAGATAAGGCTACTCTTGAAGACATGTACCTGCCGTATAAACCCAGGATAAGGACAAGAGCTACCGTAGCTAAAGAAAAGGGCCTTGAACCGCTGGCTGATATAATGATGAGCCTTGAGGCGGTAGACAAGACAAAACAGGATATAGCCGCACCGTTCTTGAACAAAGAAAAGGAAGTAGAAACTTATGAGCAGGCGATAAACGGCGCTAAGGATATCATAGCCGAGCGGATAGCGGATATGGCAAATGTCCGCGGCTGGATAAGGAACTATACCGCAGAAAACGGGGTCTTACAATCCGGGCCGAGAAAAGATTACAAAGATACAAAAACAAAATACAGCACTTATTATGATACGTCAGAGCTTATAAAAACAGCGCCGTCGCACAGGATCCTGGCTATAAGGAGGGGGACAAAGGAAGAGGTCTTGAGCTGGAAGATACTTGTAGATGAAAAACATATAACAGACCAGATAAAGACATATATTTTTAAGGCAAAGAACCTGTTTTTTAAACCGGAGATAGCCGAAGCTATAGAGGATTCTTACAGCCGCCTGATGGCGTTATCCATTTCAGTAGAAGTTTTTATGCAGGCGACCCAGAAAGCTGAAGAAGAAGCTATCAATGTGTTCTCAAAGAATCTGCGTAACCTGCTGCTTGCTCCTCCGGCGGGTTCAAAGATAACTATAGGCATTGACCCTGGCTACAGGACAGGGTGCAAGATAGCGGTTGTTGATGAGAAAGGCGATTTCAAGGAATTCAATACTATATACCCTACACCGCCGGAAAACGATGATGTGGGTTCTGAAGCCGTGCTAATGGATCTGATAGAGGAGTATGAGCCTGAACTTATAGCGATCGGCAATGGCACAGGCTCAAAAGAAACGGATCAGTTCGTAAAGGGGCTCATAAAAAAGCATAACTTGAAGCTCTCATGCGTCATGGTAAGCGAGGCCGGGGCTTCGGTCTATTCCGCTTCTGAGACCGCCGGGAAAGAATATCCTGACCTTGACGTAACAGCCAGGGGTGCTATAAGCATTGCGCACAGGCTGCAGGATCCGCTGGCCGAGCTTGTCAAGATAGACCCGAAAGCGATAGGGGTCGGTCAATACCAGCACGATGTAAACCAGAAAGAGCTTAAACGTTCTCTTGAGCTTACTGTCGAGTCCTGCGTTAACTACGTTGGAGTTGATTTGAACACGGCATCTACCGAGCTGTTAAGCTATGTTTCAGGCATAGGGCGGGCTCTGGCCGAAAACCTTGTAGCTCAAAGAAGCGAGAACGGAAAATTCACAAAAAGGGACGAGCTTAGCAAGGTACCTAAACTCAGTCCCAAGGTGTTTGAGCAGTGCGCGGGGTTTTTAAGGATAAGGAACTCGGAAAACCCGCTTGATAATTCAAGTATACATCCCGAATCATATCCTGTAGTTGAAAAAATGGCCAAGGACATGAATGCCACTGTAAAAGACCTGATCTCAAATAAATCCCTGGTTGATTCTATAAAAATAGATAACTATGTAACCGACACCATAGGGCTTCTTACTTTAAAAGATATAATAGCAGAACTTAAAAAACCCGGCCGCGACCCTAGAAAAGAGTTTTCAAGCGTGGAATTCTCATCTGAAATAAATAACCTTGAAGACCTCTCTCCCGGAATGATATTGACCGGCACGGTCACCAATGTCGCTAATTTCGGGGCTTTTGTAGATATAGGGGTGCACCAGGACGGGCTTATCCATATTTCGATGCTGGCGGATGTTTTCGTTAAAAACCCGTACGACATTGTTGCTGTGGGAGACACGGTAAGCGTTGAAGTAATAGAAATAGATACGGAATTGAACAGGATCGCCCTAAAACGCCTCTCTGGAGGAAAAGGGCCTAATGCCGGCAGGTTCCAGGGAAAGAAAGAAAAGGGAAAAGGGAAAGGGCGCGATGCAGACCAGGGTTTTAAGATAGGCAGTTACCTCGATAATAGCTTTAGCCCGCCAAAAGAAGATTAAAATTGGATGAAACAGCATAACCCCGCCGCAAAATAAGTCCCGCCAGGGCGGGAATGAATGTTAATGACGGCGGGGTGTCATGTTGTTTAAAGGAGCCTACGGCTCCTGCCAAAGGGATTCAACTTATACGGTCTAAAAAAATATGCGAGCGTGATTGCGATATCACGCTTTTTTCTTTTTGTTGGGTGCATCCCCGCACTTGTCATTGCGAGTGTCAGCGAAGCAATCTCGTTTTCTAATATTTGTTACGGCAAGATTGCCGCGCCCTTTGGGCTCGCAATGACAACAGTGGTAAAATGGGTTTACAAGTGCGGGAATGCACCCCTTTTTGTCGTGACGCTTGACAAATTAAATTAGAGTATGTATAATCATAGTGTATAATAGGTGTATAACTATGGACAATATTGTTTTAACAGAAAAAGAAAAGGGAGCACTTCGTTCAATAAGAAGCTTCTTATTGAATAACGGACGCATGCCGTCAGTCCGTGAGCTAATGAATTATATGGATTATAAATACCCTCGTTCTGTTTCATTGCTCTTTGAACAACTTACAAAAAAGGGTATTTTGAAACGAAAACCAGATGGCAAGGTCATGCTCGCAAACAATAATGACAAAAAAGAAGTTAATGCTCAGACTGTAAATATTCCCTTGCTTGGTTCTGCTCCCTGCGGAACTCCAAACTTTGCCGAAGAAAATATTGAGGCAGTATATCCTGTATCTGTTAAACTTGCACCGCCCCCGTACAAATATTTTCTTTTGAGAGCAAAAGGCGATTCAATGAATGAAAAGAGTATTGATGATGGTGATTTACTTTTAGTTCGGCAGCAACAAACTGCAAAAAATGGCGATTGCGTGGTTGCTCTTATAGATGGCGAATCAACAATAAAAGAATTTCACAAAACTGATAATGCAATTATCCTGAAACCCCGGTCGAAAAATGACAAACATAAAGCGATAATTTTAACGAGAGATTTACAGGTTCAGGGAGTTGTTGTAACGACGATTAAAGGTTTGTGAAGGAGAAATTATGCCGCAAGATTATGAAGGTTTGGACAATTGGATTCTGAAAGATGGACATAAGATTGACCTTGAAAAATGGACTTCAGATCCAAGACTTGGAACACTATCATTTAATCTCAAATCATTAGGCAAGGAGTTGAGGCAATGTTTAAGCATTTGCCATTAGGTTACATAACCAAATTGGATAGAAGTCCTGTACATGAGGTAGTAAATATATTGAATCCTAAAAAGGATTAATCAGACAAACGTAGAATTTTATTTTGTTGTAAGGAAGAATTAAATATAATATAATTATAATAAATAGAGTGGTGAAAATATATGAAGCTTAATGATGTTATTAGCCTTGGGGTAGAACAAAAAAAAATGCGAACAACTATTACACTTGATAAATTCTCTCATCAACCATATGTTCTGTCACGAGGCATAACAAAGGGAACTAATCTGGGATTGATAGCTTATGCCGAACGCATAGCGGAAGATTATTTAAATAAGTCTTCTGCAAATGAAAGAAAATCAAAAGGGCAGTTTTTTACACCTCGGCAAGTCAGCTTGTTCATGGCCAGTTTGTTGAATATAGATAAGCAAAAGTTCAGTGTGTTAGATCCTGGAGCCGGGACAGGTATGCTCAGCGCTGCTGTCTGCGAAAGTATCCTGTCTTCCAGAAAGCAGATTGATTTCTCATTGGATGCATATGAGACTGATTCAGAAGTGATTCCGCTGCTTGAAAATGTCCTTCATAAATGTCAGACTGTCCTTAGAGAAAATGGTCATAAATTCAAATATAGAATTATTGCAAAAGATTTTATTTTGGATAACTCTCACCGGATAAAAACACAGCTTGATTTTGGAGAGAGAGAAACTTCATTATCTTATGATTATATAATTTCCAATCCTCCATATTATAAACTCAATAAAAACTCACCACAAACCCTTCTTTTAAATGAAATTGTGTCAGGTCAACCCAATATCTATACCTTTTTTATGACATTGTCCCTTGATATGCTAAAGTCGGATGGAAAAATGATGTTTATCACTCCGAGAAGTTTTTGCTCAGGGTTATACTTCAAGCCTTTCAGGAAATGGTTGTTACAGCACGGGCAGATAACAAATATTCACATGTTTGAATCACGAAGTAATGTTTTTGGTAATGGCACTGTTTTGCAGGAAAGTATTATAACCGGAATAATGCCCAAAAAGAATGAGGTTGAAAGCAATAAAGTAACAATCAGCACAAGTCAGGATGGCTCATTTCATAATCTGAAGAAGGTTGATATTGACTATCAAGATATTTTACATCAGATAAATGGTCAATTAATGATAAAGGTTCCAGTAACAAAGACAGATGTCAAAGTTCAGCATATAGTTAATTCATGGGAATATACATTAAAAGATTTTGGAATGAAAGTTTCGACAGGTCCGGTAGTTTCTTTCAGGGCTGAAAAATATTTATCTACTGAATTTATTGATGAAAATAAAACTGTCCCGCTTTTATGGATGCATAATATTCAAAACATGAATATTGTCTGGCCCATAGAAAAGAAGAAAAGAGGGCTTGCTATAAAATTAGAAAAAGGTACGGCTCCTGTTTTGGTTCCGGTAAAAAACTATGTTCTTGTCAAAAGGTTCAGTTCAAAGGAACAAAAAAGAAGATTGTATGCCGGGGTGCTATTAAAATCAAAATTCAAGTATGATAAAGTGGGAATTGAAAATCACCTTAATTATATTTATAGATATCACGATATTCTCTCAACGGATGAGGTTTACGGAGTTGCGGGTATTCTAAACTCATCTTTGATGGACATGTTTTTCAGGATGCTTAACGGTAGTACTCAAGTTAATGCTGTTGATATAGATAATTTGCCCCTGCCTTCTCTTGAAAAGATCAAGGAATTAGGGAAGACTATCATGGCAAGGAAACCTTCTATCGGGATAGAATTAGACAAAGTGATTATTGACGTTTTGGGAATAGATAATGATATTCTTCTGGAATTAAACGGAGGCAATGACGTAAATGAGTAAAATAAAACAGGGCTTGGACATTTTGATAAAAATGGGAATTCCCAGAGCGCAGCAAAATGAGCGATCGTCTTTGACTTTGTTAGCTGTACTGAATATAAAAGAGAGAAGCCCGTGGTCAAGTGCGAAGAAACGATTAATTAGAATTCATGACATTTTAGGGTTTATTGAATATAATTATAAAAAGAAGTATGCCGAGAATACCCGAGAAACCATAAGGAGACAAACCTTACAGCAGCTTGAACAGGCGGGAATCGTTGAAAGAAATTCTGATGATCCATCAAGACTAACCAACAGTCCCAACACAGTCTATAATATAACCAATGAAGCTCTGGAAGCGATACGAAAATACAATGATCCTTTATTTGAAAGAGCTCTTCATAGGTTTATTTCGGAAAAAGGACGGCTTATTGACAAGTATGATAGACGGAAAGCACAAAATCAAATAAAATTGGTTGTTCCGGATGGAAAGACTATCAATTTTTCTCCGGGGGAACACAACGAGCTGCAGATAAAAATAATCAAGCAACTGTTGCCGCGCTTTTGTGTGAATGCCGAACTTGTATATGTGGGTGATACAGCAAATAAACTACTTTTTATTAAAGATGAATTACTTAAGGATTTGAATGTCCCAATAACAAACCACGATAAACTGCCTGATATTGTTCTTTATGATCGAGCCAAGAAACATTTATTTCTGATCGAGGCTGTAACATCACATGGTCCTATATCTCCCAAAAGACATGTAGAGCTGGAAAAAATATTAAAGGATTGCAAAACCGTTAAGATATACATAAGTGCATTCTTGAGCTCTAGGGAATTCAAAAGACACTTTGATAATATCGCATGGGAAACGGAAGTCTGGATTGCAGAAAATCCTGACCATATGATTCACTTTAACGGACCTAACTTTTTTACTGCCTACTAAGCTAGAAAGTTATTCCAACTGTAAGTTCAATGTCAAACTTTGTATTTAGGATACTATATTCTCTGTTTTGCTCTCCGATAAAAGAGTTTACCAGTAACCCGAAAGAAAAATCACTTAAATTCTTATAAGTAACTCCGCTCGACAATATCCCTGAATTGTCGTTGCAGTTCCTTATGTAATTAAGGTTAAAGGTCATATCCGTAACTATAAACCTTCCTACGCTTATAAATACCGCGTCATAATACTTTGAATAATAGTTTTGGCTGTACAATCCGGATGCCAAAAAAAACATTTTTTTTGTCCCTGATATTGGTGTTCCGGAAAAAGAATAAATATTGTTGTCTCCGAAAACGTCATCGGTATATCCTGTGCCGTTGTAAAAAAACTCGTTCGTTACAGATATCCTGTCGTTAAAATTTCCGAGGTCAAAATATTTGGTCATGGCCAGGCTTGCCCTCGGCGACCACTGGCCATTAAGCCGGCCCGTTCTTAAAACCCCGTTCTCTTCTATCATCCTGTCGCTTATGTCGTCCTTTGAAACACTTATTTCTCCCAGAAGGTCTATATGGAAAAGGCGGGAAGAAAAGTCATACCCGTAAGCCGGGGATTTTTGGCTTTTTAACCAGGTGGATAAAGCCATTTCGGTATTGCCGCATAAAAACTCGAACTTGAATGCGCCTGAAGCGTCTTCGGATTTATTTGCACCGTTTGTATCTATGAAACTGTAAAGATTATATTTCGTACCAAAGGGCACGTGCACCTTTACACCGTAAGTGCCTTCCCTGTAGCCTATCTTTCTTATAAACGGTATTTTTTCGATATTGATAAAGTCCGTAGGGTTCCATAAATAGCAGCGTCCCCACTGCAAAACCTGTTTTCCTGTGCGGAAATATACTTTCTTATCCAGGTTAAAGTCAAAAAACAACTCCCTCCAATAGGTAGTCGTTGCATTTGTCTGGGAATTGATGCCTATTTCAATGTTTGCAAAGACCTTCATCATGTTTTTTAAGCGCGCATCAAGAAAAAGGTTGCAGACCGTAAAAGTGTATAAAGAATCAGTTGTTGAACTGCTCAATAATACGTTGTTTATCATTGCGGAAGTAAGTTCGCCGGAAAATCCGATGCTCTTTTTTTCTTCCTTTAAAAGAGGCGGATTTTTAGAAGATGTGTTTTCCGTTATCATGGAATCCGGATTGGAGAAGTATTCGTTTTCGTTCTCTGCAAAACAGCAAAAGGAAAAAGAAGTAAGTATAAATGAAACAATAATATAACGTTTTATATGCACATTGCTCTCCGATTTTCTTAATCCTCACATAAAGAGCTTGTCATTGCGAGGAGTCCCGCCCTGGCGGGATAAACTCCGCGACGCGGCAATCTTGGTGTTTAAACGAAAAGACAAGATTGCTTCTCCCGCTTTGCGGGATCGCAATGACACCTTTTAGGTTGGAACTGAGGATTACGATATTTGAGATTACTTGCTTAAATTTTCAAGGTAAGCTTTAGTAAATATGCTGTCCTCAAGCTTTCCCATTATAATACTTGATATATCAACTATTGTTTTATTGCCTTTTTCAAACTCATCAACAAATATCTGTTTTACCGGCATATACCTTCCGTCAATAATAGTGTATTTTATATAATAAGCGGTCTGCATGAGAGTGCCTGACATGGAATAGGATTCCTCTTTAAGTATAAGGTTGTTATCTTTTCGCACCCAGTACGTTTTTTTAGGATAGTCCACGTCATTGATTATGGCTTTGGCCTCGAACTTATAGACCGGTATCTGGCCTAAGACTTCTTCGCTAATTATTTCTTTCGAATCTTTGTCGAGGGCCGGAGCGTACATTTCGGTAAGCTTCCTGTTTTCAAAATCTCCGCCGTGCGCGTCGCTGCCGCCGATGTTCTCGTCCCTGTTGATGTGCTGGAAAGTCCGTGTATTTTTGCGGTACATCCAGAAATTATCGCCCACGCGCAGGTACCCGTTGCCTTTTTCGTTTTCCGGGGCGGACATGATGATCAAAAAAGAATTATCCGAGTCCCTCCTGTAATACAGCATTTCTATTATTTTTGTCCCCTGGCCTACTTTCTGCTGGGTAAGAAGCACGTTTGCCCTGCCGTCGCCTTTTAACTCGTATATTTTTTCAATGGTTTTAAGTATAGGCATTACCCTGCTTTCGCAATAAGCATTAATAGATAAGAAAGCGATCATAAATGATGCAAAAAAAATGTTTTTCAATGCTCCTCCATATTATTAGCGTATAGCGGATAGCGTAGAGCGTATAGGAAGGTCAAAGACTTTAACTATCCGCTATACGCTATTATTCAAAGTGGCCTAGCGCTTTTGCGGGAGAGAGGTTGGACGCTCTTCTCGCAGGAAAAAACGCGGCTATCGTCGTGATCAAAAGTATAAGTAAAATAGTGCCTACAACGGTCATGATCGTAGGCAGGAAATATAAATGGCTGTTAACTAAAAGCATTCCAAGCGGGTTGTCTTCCATGGTTATTTTTATTGAGCTTAAGCCCCACATGGCAAGAAATGCCAACAATATGCCTGCAACCGAGGCTATCAGCGACAAAAACATCGTTTCAAGCAGGAATATGTTCCTCACGTCATTTTTCTGCATCCCTATGGCGCGGATAGTGCCTATTTCCCGCGTTCGTTCCCGTATGCTCAGGCGCAGTGTGTTTACAACGCCAAGCAGTATAATAAAAAAAAGAACCAGGACCGCCGAAAGAGTGATAAGGTTTAGCACGCCTTCGAGTTTCAAAATATCGCTTGCACTCTCATACATCGTGCGGACATCAACAAGAGTGGCTTTCCATTTTCTTTTAGCCATCTGCCTGTATTTATCCTTCAGCTCGTCCGTATTCTTTGTACGCGGCAGCAGCACGAACTCCGGAGCGATAAGGTCATACCAGGGGTTGTCTTTTTTCGGAACAAAGACATGCGTATAATTATCATAGTGCTTTGGCAGGTTATCGTAATATGTTTCATAGAATTTATCTTCGTTTACAAGTATCACGTTTTGCCCTAAAGTTTTGCCCGGGTTATATACAGCTGAAACCTTGTATGCCGCAGCTGCTGTTCTGTTTTCAAGCTTCATATCATAAGTTACGGTAAAAGGTTCGCCTACTGAAAGCCTTAATGAGTTTTTCAAATCTTTAGGTATGATCACAGCGTTGTTCTTTAAAGCATTTTCAAGCGACCCGTCTGTAATATTCAGTAATTTTGAGATCTTATCCTTGGACTGTTTATCTGCTTTGTAACCGAGTATGACCACATCGGCTTTTTTGTCCTTGTTTTTTGCCGAAGCACAAATGATCGCAAGCTCGGAGTTGATCTTTGCATGGATCCTGTCAGCAAGCGGCACTGCATTTTTCTTGGGGTCCTTTATAGTTATATTTATATTACCTGACTCATAGGGCCTGAAACCCAGCATTTGTTTGGCATTGTTCAACTCAACAAAAACAACCGGCTGCATGAATATGTTTTCGTTTTTCATTATACCGACAATAGTGATTTTTGAAGCCTGGTCCTGCCCGAAAATATTGGGGTAACGGAGCCTTATAATGTCATTTTTCTTCACGTTCAAATACTTTGCTTTTTCCTCAGATATAATTCCCGGGTTTTCCATGTCTTTTTTTTCAAGGTCTTCCCAGGAACCTTCAATAAGGCGGTATGATTCCTTTATTTCCTTCTTAGTTTCATTGCTTACGTTGGCAGAGGTATCAACGCCAATAAAAATAATATTGTCTGCTTTACCGTTACCCAGCGCCTTGCAGAACATCCCTATGGCTTCATCGGCTTCAAGGACTATATCTTTTTCATCTTTTAAAAGATTAAAAAACCTTTCCTTATCCCTGCAGACTTCCCTTGAGACCATTCCCTTTTCATTAAAACTTATAGTAACATGCCCCGCAACCCACCTGATTATCTTGTTAAACATTATATCCGATAGCCCGTGAGAAAAAGAGTTTGCGATGACAAGTATCATCACCCCGATGGCCATAGCCGAGCCCAGAAGTATATTGCGCCGTTTCTGGCGCAGCAGGTTGCGTAAACTTATCATCCCTAGTAATGGCATATTTTCTCCAAACTACTCATTGCAAATTGCAAATCGAGAAATTGCAAATTTCAAATAGAAAAGCAAGAAAGTCGTTAAACTTGCATTTTGCATTTTGCAATAGTTGTATCAGTCTCTTTGTATAGCATCAAGTGGAGTTATACTCCTTGCTATGCTGACCGGATAAATAGCAGCTATAACAGTTACTAAAATTAATTGAAATATCGTAAGCGTGATATCTGAAAATTGAAGGATAGGGTGAAACGTATCTCCTCCGTATAAAAGTTGTATCATGTCATTTTCAGAAGTGATCTTTAAAATAGGGATTATATTGACCGCAATAATGCCTAAGATGATCCCCAATCCGCCAAAAACAGATGAAAGCATTCCTGTTTCTGCCCAAAACATGCCGCCTATAAAGCTTTTTCTTGCCCCTATGGCTCGCATCATGCCGATCTCGGACGAGCGCTCCAGCGCCGACATTGAAAGCGTGTTTATGATTATTATTATCGCAACGCAGAACAGTATCGTGACAAACACGAACAAGGCGCTTTTTATTATTATGGTCATACTGCCTACGGGCCCGATGGCTTTGTTCCAGGTGATAGCCCGCACTCCCAGCTTTTCATTTGAAAGTTCTGAATTTAGCTTTTTCAACGATATTTTTCTGGATACTCCGTTTTTCAACTTAACAAAAATAAGGTTATAAGCCCCTTCTTCAATATTCAATTCTGTTTTTGGTTTTGAGTCCTCTGCTTTAGCCAGCGTTATTTTCCTTTTACTGTCAACGAACATAGAACCGGATGAAAACAGGGAATCCATGTTAGAATCATCCGTTGAAAGAAGTTTTTTTTCTTCTTCGGGGATATCAATAGTTTTTGAGGCGGCTGAAAAATACCCCAGGCATTCGCGGTATGATTCGATATCGGCTATGCTGAAATGGCCGAATATCGTGTTCAACGCCAGGTATTTGATGACCCCCTTTACCTGGAAACGGATGTCGGTGGACGAATTTGTTTCATTCATCCCCATGAGTACTACGCTGGAAGAAAGAAGAAGCTCCTGTGAATCCTTGGTAAGATCTTTCTGGGCTTCTTTGCTTAAGTGTTCCTTTACTAATTTTCCGCCTTCCGGAATTACCCATTTATTCGTATATTTGTAATATTCCTCGCGCGCTGAAGTGGGGACGAGTATGCCTTTTTCGTTTTTGTTCAATAAACGGCCTTCGACTACCGTAATATTGCCCTGGAACATCTTCTGGTATTGTTCAAAATCAACGCCCAGGAGAAAGGCGAAACCAGGCTCATAGCCCTGGTCGCTTAAAGACATGGCCAAATTTTTTCCTGCGGGCAGGAATTTGTCTATATACTCTTGTTTTTGAAGAAGAGGTTTTATCTGCGGGTAGTTGGTAATAGGTTCTACCGTCCTTCCCATCATTTCAAATAAGACATTGTCGAATTTTTGTTTATCCGATATTACGGCCAGGTCTCCCATGAAAGCATTTACGATATTATTCTCTATGCCTCTATTCATCCCGGAAATAACACCGTTTCCCATGGTCATAAGAAAAGATCCGAGAAGAAGTATAACCCCGATAATAAGGCTTTTTCCTTTATGCCGTAAAATATTGCGCCAGGCGATCGTGAAAATCAAATTCATTTATTTTCCTTGAGATATTAAAACAAAGAATTGTTTATATAGTCCCGTAAAGCAGGACACCAAAATTTTGCATTTTTCAATTTGATATTTGCATTTAAGTTAGTCCCGCAGAGCGGGACTAACTTGCTATTTGTCCGTCTTTTATTTTTGTTATATTACTTGCGTATTTAAGCACGTTTGCATCGTGTGTTGAAAAAATGAAGGTAGTTTTCTCTATTCTGTTCATTTCACGCATAAGCTCTAAAATAGAGGCTCCTGTGACCGAATCAAGGTTTGCGGTCGGTTCGTCAGCAAGCACTAGATCCGGGTTTGTAACAAGAGCCCTTGCGATAGCGACACGCTGGCGCTGGCCTCCTGAAAGCTCAGAGGGCCGGTGAACAGCGAATTCTTTCAGGCCGACCTCATCGATCAGTTGTTCAGCCCTTTTACGCACTTCGGCTTTAGAATACTTTTTCATGAGCAAAAGGGGGAATTCGACGTTTTCTATCACATCAAGAACCGGGATAAGATTAAATGTCTGGAAAATAAAGCCGATTTTGTTCAACCTTATATCAGTTATCTGCCTGTCGTTCAATGCGGTTATCTCATTGCCTCCTACTTTAACGCTTCCTTCAGTAGCAAAATCTATGCATCCGATCACATTTAATAGAGTAGTTTTTCCGCTGCCAGAAGGGCCTATTATGCTCATGAAGTCGCCCTGCTGGACCTCAAAATCGATCCCTCTTAAGGCATGTACTTTAGTGTTGCCGAGTTCGTAATCTTTTTTAAGCCCTTTTATTTCTATAATATTCATATAGTTCTCCAAAGTTTGGGGATTCAACAATCTCAATTAAGGAATTATAACAAAAAAGATTGAACAAATTCAATGTTGTTTTAGGGATGGTTTTAGGTAAGAAAAAGAAAAAACTAAAGGGCGGCTTCTGCTTCGCTTACAAGCTCGTTCATGAGGTCATTTACTTTTACTATCTTATTGCAGCGGTAAACATTCTCTCCGCAGAAAGCAAAACCTTCGTCTAAGTTTCCCGCATAGGCATTGAGGAGTGCTTTTGCTATACAGTATGGCGCTGTTGAAGGGTTGCATGTTATCAGGCAATGGTATGGACAGCTGAACTGTACTTTATTATTCTTATCCATGAAATTTCTTATAAAATCATTTTTTATTGCTCTGCCGGGCATCCCGACCGGGCTTTTAATTATGGTTATATCTTCTTTTTTTGCATCAAGATAAGCCTGTTTAAATTTTTCAGATGCATCGCATTCTTCGGTGCATACAAACCGTGTAGCCATCTGGACGCCGGCTGCACCCATTTTAATGAATTTTGCTATATCTTCTCCTGTATAAATGCCGCCTGCAGCAATGACCGGGATTTTTTTGCCGTATTTTGTTTCCAATTCTTTAGTAAGAACCAGGACTTCTTCAACTATTTTTTCAAGAGGGTGGTCTTCCATATGTTCAAGGTCTTCATGAGAGAATCCGAGGTGGCCGCCGGCAAGAATGCCTTCAACGATGAAAGCATCGGGAAGTTTAGCATATCTTTTGAACCACTTTTCAGCTATTATCCTGCCTGCCCGGGCCGAAGAAATTATAGGGACAAGTTTAGTGTTTGTGCCTTTTGCGTACTCAGGAAGCATGAAAGGAAGGCCTGCACCCGAAACAAGCATGTCAGCACCTGCTTCTATGCATGCCTTTACTAATAAAGCATAATCAGTTTGGGCGACCAGCAGATTTACAGCTATGGGCCCGCCGTGAGCCAGTTTTTTTGCAAGTTTTATATTTTCTTCCAGAGCCTTAGCATTTAGGGGTGCATAATCTGCCTTGTTCTGCCCTTCAACCGGCCCTATGCCTACGCTTGATACAGTTCCTAATCCGGCGGCGTTAGTAACTGCAGAGGCAAGCCGTGCTTTAGAGATCCTTACTCCCATCCCGCCTTGAATGATAGGTATCTTTACTTCTATATCTCCAATCCTTAATACCGGTAATTTCACTAAACTCCTCCAAAGATAATTAATATATTATTATTTCTATCTGTATGTCACTCTTTTTTTTGGATTTTTTATAAGAGGTTGGCATAGCTGATATTTTTTCAGTTTTCCATTATAGCATATTTCTGAATATTTGTAAAAAATATTTCATTAAATATTTCATTAAATATTGGAAAGTTTGGGAACAAGGTATCCACCCCCCGGAAAGGTTAATATACATAAATGAAGTTGAAGTAAAGAAGTTAAGGCTGATAAGCCAGAGGGGGATTGGGGGATACCTCCCCCAAGAGCAGAATAGATTGGAAGAAAGTAAAAAGGTCTTTGAAAACAAAACGATATTGCCGAGCAAGGGATATAAGTACGAGGCAACGAATATAGGCCATACCTATGACAGTCGATATTGGAGTTGGGTTAGGATGAAGGGGAGTTATAGGGAAAAGGAAGAAGAAGAAAAGATGTCGGATAAGATAAAAGAAGCCGAGGCAATAATAAAGGGTTAAAGAAAGCGGCCCCTTAATTGGAACAGTATGATAGAATACTGTTGGAACCCAAGCAAGGAGGCCGTATTTGAGATATTATCAATTGGTGAGAGAAAAATCAAAGATGAATTTTAATTTAAGGTATCAGTTGGTAAAGGAAGCGCAAGAAAGCAATATAAGTGAGGCATCACGCAAGTTTGGTACGACGCGTAAAACGGTTAGGAAATGGGTAAGGCGGTATGAGGAGAAAGGGTTTGCCGGACTTGAAGAAGAGAGCAGGTCGCCAAAGACAACACCGCACAAGATGAAAGAAGAAGATGAAGCAAGGGTAGAAGAGGTAAGGAAACAGCTTAAGTGTAAATGGGGAGCGAGGAAGTTAAAGGATAGATTCAAACTTAATGGCAGTTATTCAGCTATACACCGAGTAATAAAGCAGAAAGGGTTATTAAAGCCGAAGAGGAAGAAGCACCGTAAGCGAAAGGATTTATCAGCGTTAAAGAAGAAGCTGGGGTTATGCAAGCGCAATCAGGTAGACACAAAAGATTTAAGTGATATATTGAATTACTGGCCGTATATGAAGCAGTTAAGCCTGCCGAGGTACGAATATACATATCGGGAATTATCTACAGGAGCATCTTTTTATTCCTATGCAGATGAGAACAATTCGTTATATGCTTCTATATTTGCAAGGTATGTAGCAGAACATTTAAAGAAATACGGGATAAAAGTTAATGAGATAGAATGGCAGAGCGACAATGGTTCTGAGTTTATAGGATCAGTCAGGAAGAAAACAAACCGGTTGAGTGCATTTGAGAAGGTTCTGCATGAATACGAGATATATCACCGGCGGATACCTCCCAGGGCTTCATACCTGCAGGGTGATGTAGAAACATTTCACCGGATAGTCGAAGATGAGTTTTATGATATAGAAACTTTTGACAGGGGCGAACCAGAGTTTTTAGGCAAGGCTTACGCATACCAACTATATTTCAATTATATGAGAAACAACAGATATAGGGAAAACAAGTCGCCGCTCGGTATATTAAAAGAGAGATTCCCTGAAACTAATCAGGGAATTTTAAATCTGCCGCCAGTAAGGCTTGAGGGTTTGTATAATTTTTGGTATAACAAAGCTGTAGGTGGATACCATGTACCTAAACCCGCCCTATTTCATTAAATATTTAATTGACGAATATACACAAAAGATATAAAATATATACATCAATGCTTTTAATTGCGAAATACTGCTGTATAAGGTTTTAAGAAAGAAAACAAAATACCGATGAACACTTTAAAAGAATTTATCGCAGTCGACTCAAAATTAAGAAAAGCAATTAAACAGCTGATTGTTATTTTTGTTTTACTTGTTTTTTATGTATTGACTGTTTGCTACATCTATTTTAATGAACAGAAAAAATCAATAATAGCGGAAAAACAAAACGACCTGCGAATAATAACTGATCTTAAAGTAAACCAGATCGCTAACTGGCGGGCCGAACGTTTATCTGACGCCCTGGACATTTCTTCAAGGCTTGCAGAGAATTGTGAAGCCAGGCAGATACTGCAGAATCCCGATTCTGAAAAAAGGAAGAAGCTGTTTTTATCCGTATTAAAACACCTGAAAGACAATTTAGAATATTCGGGTTTTTATTTAATTGACCCTTCAGCGAAAGAGGTCGTCTCCGCACATAAGAAGGGCGAACCTCCGGGGGACTATTCAATTTCTCTTGCTGTCCAATCTTTAAAAGAGGATAAGATCACTTTTTCTGACCTGCGCAGAAATGAAAAAACAAATGGCCTAGACCTTGATATTTATGCTCCGGTAAAAGGCAGGACTCCTCAAGGAGATATAGGCCTGGGCATACTGGTCTTAAGGCTGGACCCTTATCAATTTCTTTTCCCGTTCATTCAGTCCTGGCCTGCCCCGAGCAAGACCTTTGAGACCCTTATTGTCAGGAAAGAAGGAAATAAAGTATTGTACCTTAATGAATTGAGGCATGTAAAAAAAGCTGCTCTTTCTTTTGAAATGCCTCTTGATAGGAAAGATCTTCCTGCCGCGATGGCGCTAAGGGGCATAAAAGGAGTAATACAAGGCAAAGACTACCGGGGGGTAGATGTTATTGCTGCAAGCGGAGCTATCCCGGATTCTCCGTGGACACTTATAGCAAAGATAGACGAGGACGAGATCTATGAACCTATAAAAGACAGGGCCTGGATCGTTTCAATAGCTGTATTTATTTTTTTCATTGCGATATTTGCTTTGATAGGGTTTTTATGGAACCGTCATATAGCTATTTTTTACAGGAAGCAATATGAATCGGAAATAGCCAGAAGGGCCCTGGTAAAACGGTATGATTATCTGATCAAATATGCGAATGATATAATAATTCTATTTGACAAAGATCTAAAGATCATAGAAGCTAACGATAAAGCCTCTGAGGCTTACATGTATACGAATGTAGAGCTCATGCAGATGACTATGAGGGATTTAAGAGCGCCGGAATCCATCCCAACAATAGAAGATGAACTAAAACAGCTGGAGGAAAAAGGGAGTATCGTGTTTGAGACGGCTCACAGGAGAAAAAACGGTACAAGATTCCCCGTAGAAGTAAGTGTACGTCTGATCATAATAGACTGGAAGGAATATTACCAGAGCATAATCCGTGACATAAGCCCGCGAAAGAGCAAAGAAAAATAATTTTCAAATTTTGCCAAATTGGCTAAATGCTGTTTAAAAAAAATATTTTCAAAGTATTTTCAAAGGGGCTTGACAAATCCATTTAAATATTGTAATATTAAGATAGGCTGATAATGCGATATTAAATTTCTGAGGAGACTGAACTTGGACTATCATAAAAAGAGCGAAGTTCTAAAAGCCCTTGGACATCCGGTAAGGTTAAAAATAACGTACTGGTTGTTAAATAATGATGGTTGCCATGTAAATAAAATGGTAGAAGAAATGGGATTACCGCAGTCCACTGTATCACAGCATCTCGGTATATTAAGGAGCAAAGTCATAATTGCTTACGAAAAAAAAGGAGTGCAGACTTGCTACAGCGTAATAGATGTACAGGTAAAAAAAATATTGGAAATACTTGATAATTAAATAATTATATATTTTTTAATTGTTATATCGTAATATCAATATATATAGAAATAAAGGTTATATGATATATTATGAAAAAGCCTGACTAAAGAAGGGGGTAGCATGAACAATAAAATGATTTTTCTTTTTGCTTTAATTTTCTCAGTAATAATATATACATCTGTTTCAATTACAGGATTCAAATTTCCGGAATTTGAGCTTAACATTAAAGGTAATTTGCTCGGAGGGCAAGACATTATCAGTAATATAGCCCCCTTTGGCCCCGGTAACGGGCTATATGTATATGAGGCCCTTGCGATTTTTAAATACCGTATATCAAATTTTGCCGGGCCGCTTTTTGGTTCAGGCTATAACAATGATATGTTAATCGACAAAAATATCCTGAGGGACCAATGCAGGCCTATAATTATACATTATTATATACCTATTCTATATATGGGATAAGAGGCAGCGTAAAGCAGGGGAGGGAAGTAATTTCGAATTCCGAATACCGAATTTCGAAAAAATAACCAATAAGGCAAAACGGCAAAAAGAAAAACAGAGTCAAAGAGGCTTTGAAAAAACATTGAATTTGAAGTAAGTTTGCTGTTTTGAATATTAGATATTGTAGTTTTTTTCGATATTCGAAATTGCAGTTTCGAAATTACTGAAGTTAAAGGCGCAAGTAACAAAAAATAGTCAGATTTTTGACATTACGAAAAACATCTATAGGAGGTATGTATGTTCATTAAAATACTGATAGCTGTAATTGCCGGCGGAGTGGCAGGGGGGATAGGCGGGCATTTTTTAAAATGTGCCGGAGGGACCTGCCCTTTGACATGTAATCCGTGGGGCGGTGCGGTATTTGGAATAATACTTGCCATTTCATTTGTGTTAAATTTAGGCTAAAGGGAGACTAAATATGAAAATCCTTGAATTATCTTTTTTCATGTTTTTTGGAGCAGTCACAGTTTTGGGGTTTTCAAATTATTTTTATGGAACTTTAAAATCTTATGCAGGAACAAGAGAAAAATTAATAAAAGCTCCCATTGAATCAAACTCTATTGAATGGCAAACCTCGTTCGATAGAAGCCTAGAGTTCGCAAAGAAGACAAAAAAGCCTATAATGGCTGACTTTTATGCTGACTGGTGCGGATGGTGCAGAAAACTGGATGAAACAACGTATCAGGATAATAATGTTATTGAATTATCAAAGAGATTTATCTGTGTAAAAGTAAATACGGACGCAGATATAGGTACCTCTTCCAAATATAATGTCAGCGGCCTGCCCACGATCGTTTTCTTTTCTTATGACGGGAAAGTAACTAAGAAAGTGGTCGGATATAGACCAGGAGATTACTTTAGGACAGTAATGGAAGAATTAACAAAAAAGTAACAGATTATTCGCCGTGCTCATGTTCTTATGTATCCTTCAAAATTTTGACTGGGGGGAAGGAATGAAAGATTAAATACAAAAAATCTTGCCGGTGGGAACCCCCCTTCCTGCCGGCTTTTTTTGTTAAATTTAGTATCATGGGTGTCCAAATTAGACACCATGCTCCATCGAAAAGTAATTTTTTAGATTTGAAATAACATTTTCTATCATTACTGTGAAACTTGTCCTCGAAAGTCTTAATCTGGGAGCAGGAATCCATCTCGATAAAAACTTTAATTTCTGGATACCCGCTGGAGTTTACCCTCGAACGGCTTAAGCGGGGGCAGGTATGACACCTAATTTGGGAGCTATGTTTTTAGCATAATATGTCTATTTAAAATACTCTGCTTTGTCGAAAAATTTGACTTAACTGAAAATAAATATTAAAATTCTAAAAAAGAGCCCTTTATGACAAATGAATTATATGCACTTTCTATAACGGCACTCTCTCTAGGTTTTTTCCATACGATTGCAGGCCCTGACCACTACATACCGTTCATAGCTATGGCCAAGGCAAGGAACTGGCCGGTTTTAAAAACAATTTGGATAACTTTTATTTGCGGTGCAGGCCATATTATGAGTTCTGTTGTACTGGGTATGATAGGTGTTTGTCTGGGCCTTTCAGTAAAAAAGCTGCAAATCATAGAATCTTTAAGGGGGGAGATAGCTGCCTGGGCCTTGATAGGTTTCGGGCTTTTATATTTTGTATGGGGACTGCGGCAAGCTTATAAAAATAAAACCCATGCTCACTCTCATCTCCATGAAGAAGGGCTTTTGCACGAACATAAACATTCTCATATTGACGGCCACACACATGTGCATGAAGCAAACTATTCAAAAGCCAACATAACCCCATGGGTACTTTTTACTATATTTGTTCTTGGCCCGTGTGAGCCTCTCATCCCAATTGTAATGTACCCTGCTGCAACGGGAAATGTATTTGGTACGGTACTTGTAACTGTGCTGTTCGGAGGTATAACGGTATTACTTATGATCGGGATCGTATTAGCTTCATCTTTAGGCATATCTTTTTTGCCGTTAAAAAAAATAGAACGCTATACTCACGCTCTAGCAGGCGGTTCTATCCTTTGCTGCGGCCTTGCAATAAAATTCCTCGGGCTCTAACCAAAACCACCTCAAATTTATCAAAATGTTAATGATGGCGGGATGTCACCCATCCTTCGTTCGCCGCTGAACCAACGGCGGACGAGGGCATGGCGTTATCCATCCCGCTCTGCGTGACGGCTCTTGCTAAAGGGGTTCTACTTTTATAGCTCTTTTAGGTCTAGTCGGGCACATATACTGGCATGAACCGCAGCCTATACATAAGGTTTCATCCACAACGGGCGCACCAATTATTTTCCCATTGGCCAGGGTTTTCTTCTCGAGTTTTATAGCTTTATCTGGTATAGGGCATTGCTCTTCACAGACAATACATTCGCTCACACCTGCCCAAGCGACACAGATATTTTTATCTATCTTTGCTTTTCCTATTTTTAATTTCTTTTTATGGTCCAGAGTTATTTTTTCTATAGCTCCGGTAGGGCAGACCTGAGTGCAGAGCTTGCAGTTATATTCGCAGCATGCAAGTTCCATCATCAGGTTTGGGGTCCAGATACCAGACAAACCGCTTTCAAGGACACACGGCTGCAGCACGTTTGTGATGCATACTTTCATGCAGTTGCCGCACCTTATGCACCTTTGTAGAAATTCCTTTTCTTCTATAGCTCCTGGCGGCCTTATGACTGGCCTTTTTTTAGAGGTTTTTTCAAATCCGAATATTGTTTTTTTTAAGCCCGCCAGAGAAAAAAATACCGAAGAACTAAACAAAAGGAATTGCGCCCGTGTGAGCCCTTTATCCTGGGCCAGATCAATGGTTTTATTCCTATTATAAGTGTCCAAATTGGACAATATAGTCCAATGAAAAGCTTTTTTTAGATTTGAAATGACATTTTTTGTCATTCCTGCGAAAGCAGGAATCCAGCTTGATAAAAGCTTTATTTTTTGGATACCCGCTTTCGCGGGTATGACACCTAATTTGGGCAGCAATGTATCTTTTTCAAAAGTAAATCTCGCTTTCTGTCCCGGGCACAAAGATATACAGTCCATGCACAGGATACATTCTTCTTTTATATAGGAGTTATCTTTTTTTATTGCGTTCATCCTGCAGATATTGCTGCAAACCGGGCATTCGCCTTCGCACGAAAAAACCTTACGTTTTAAAAAAGAAAATTTAGAAATAAACGCCAGTGTAGCGCCTAGAGGGCATAGATACCTGCACCAGAAACGTTTTTTAAAAAATACCAGGATAAGTATTAACGCCAGCTCCAGTAATATCAGCCAGGTATGAGGGAATGCCGGGTTTTTTATTTCAAGCAGAGCCCCTTTTGTGCTATCGTACAAGTTTTCAAGGGACGGCATATAATTCGTTGCTTTCAGCAGGAAAATAAATATTTTGTCGATCGAGATGTCCAAGAAAGGGTGGATAGCAAAAGAAAAACTCCTCACAAAAATAGTCAGCGGGTCAAGGGTCCAGGCGGCCTGTACCCCGAAAAGAGCAAATACCACAATTACTGCAAGAATAACGAATTTTGAATTCCTGGTTCCACCCGGTTCTTTTTCTTTATTCATTTTCTTAAAGAACGACAGGATAAAAGCCCAAAGGTCAAGCAGGCTCCCGAGCGGGCACAGCCAGCCGCAAAAGAACCTTCCGAATATCAAAGTCAGGACTAGAGTTATTAAGGAGTAGGCCAAACCTGCCAAGAATACCTTTTCTGCCAGGGCGGTTATATACATAGCGAACGGGTCGAACTGAAAAAGTATGACAGGGTTTGTAAAGACGGACGCTGACCTTTTCATTGCCCATAGGATATAAACTATGAACAAGAAAAAACTTGCCTGGCTGAGAAACCTTAAATAAATGAGTCTTTTTGTATTTGTATTCATTTTATTGTAGTGTCTCTGAAATAACTTTACATTTGACTGTCATTGCGAGCGAAGCGAAGCAATCTCAATGTTAAAAATTTATAGATTGCTTCGTCATTACATTCCTCGCAATGACAACTCTAATGAATATTCAAGTGTAAAGATCTGTTGATAATACTACACTATGCAGTAAGTATTTTAATATTTGCTTCTTTAATGTTCATTTTGCCGAGCCCCATTTTATGAGCTATAGGGATACATTCTATATCCTCCGGTTTAAGCCCGAAAAGAGTTGTTGCATAAGAATCTGCAAGGACAGGGTCAGCGCTTGCTATGACCGTTTCTTTTTTTAAAACATCCTGCAGGTTCCCGCCTCTCGGCCCGTGGTTAAGGAGTATCCTGTAAGCGTCTATTATGGTAAGGTCGGGCTGGATGAACTTTGTGACTTCTACAAGTTTATCGCTGATATTCCAGTGCATGGAACCCCTGGAACCTCCGCAAACGCCCATAAGGTTTTTCATTGACAAAGTGAGCCTTGTCAGGCTGTGGTGTTTGGCTATAGGCACATTGATAAAGCAATCGCATTTGACCGCATCGCGGTACATGGGCCAGTCCGACATGGCAGCTCCGTCAGGAAATTGCCCTGGATAAAATTTCCAGTCATCTACAAAAGATACGGACCCGCCTGCTTTTTTTACGGCATCCTGTATGCCGCTGTTATTGTAGCTCATGCCGGCTTCGTTGCAGGTGAAATCAAACACCTTGACTGTTTTAGCCCCGGCTTCAAAGCACATCTTTACTATCTCTGAAACGACCTCGGGGTTGGTTGTTGCGGCATACTCAGGGGTCCTGTCCCAGCCGATGTTCGGTTTTACTACGACTGCCGCGCCTTTTTTAACGAACCTTTCCATCCCGCCCAGGGTTTGTACGGCTTTCCTTGTTATCTTGCCCGGGTCTTTGCCGGTAACGACTACCGCGTCATGTTCTGTTTTAACTATCATTTTTGTCCTGGGGGGGAGTTTCTCTGTAGTTTTGGCAAGGGCTTTTCTGACGTTGCTTGATGAAAAAAGAAGTGTTACAAGAAATGTGGCAGAGATCCTTAAAAAACTTTTCCTGGAATACTGCAATTTGAGGATCCTGTCTATAAATTCTTCCCAGAAAAAACCTTTTTTATCCATTTGGAACTCCTTCTCCCGCTTCGTGGGATATATTTTTAGGTTTAAATTACAGCGATATGTATATAAAATCAACTTCCAATTTCCTGTGGTTTGCCACAAGATTATAGGGTTGTCATTGCGAGGAATGAAATGATGAAGCAATCCCGCCATGGAGAGATCACTTCTCCCGCTTTACGGGATCGCGATGACAATACCGCTTGATACCTCGCTCTCTTGCCGCAGGGTGATTCTCTCAAATCAGGTAGATCAATCAACGTAATCAGAGATTGCAGGGTTTATCAGCAATCTTTTTTTTGTTTTTTCGATAAATACTACGGCTAAAATGCTTATTTCATAAAGCGCAAGCATAGGCAGGGCAAAAAGCATCATATTAAAAATATCCGTTGTCGGAGTAATTACGGCTGCAATGACAAGAAGCCCGAAAAAAGCCTCTTTCCTTTTTCTTTTCATAAAAGATGACCTTAAAATCCCTGCCTGGGCAAGGAACGCGGATAATACAGGCATCTCAAAGACCACTCCTCCTAGAAGGATTATAGACAGGATGAAAGATATATAGCTGTCCAGAGTGAACATGGGGTTTGCGATTTTTTTGGATAAATTCACAAGGAAGGTTAAGCCTGCGGGCAATATCACAAAATACGTAAAAACTATTCCCGCAAGAAAAAGCGTTATTATCGGTACGAGCCAGACAGTAAATGAGCTGGATATATTTTCCGGAAGGCCGGGTTTTACGAACTTCCATACCTGGTGAAATATCCCGGGGCTGCTTATTATGGCGCCCAAAAATAATGCGATCTTGAAATAGACTACGACTGCCTCGGTGGGTTTAAGGAGTATTAAATTATCTACGCTGTTCTTTAGGGGGGCTTTCAGCAGCTCAAAAAAATAAGATGATATAAAAAATCCGATGCCTGTTCCAATGGCAAGGTAGAGCAGGCATACAAAAAGGCAGGTGCGCAGTTCTTCCAGATGGTCAAGAATGGTCAGTTTTTTTAAATCAGGCATGTTGTAAACCTGATTACAGTGATATTTAAGGATTTATCACCGGAATCATTTTTTAGATTTTCTGCTCTTTATCGGTGTCATCGTCTTTTTCTTCTTCGCTGCTCACTGCTTTCTTGAATTCTCTTATAGATTTTCCGAGGGATTTGCCTATCCCAGGAAGTTTTGTCGAACCAAATAACAAAAGAGCGATAAGAAAAAGTACAAGTATTTCCTGAAATCCAAGCCCTAACATATAATCCTCCGGATTCATTGCAAATTGCAAAATGCAAAATGCAAATTTTAAAACATCACATATTTATTTGTAGTATCACTGTAATCTTGTCGTTAAATCACCGTAATCAGAGTTTGTTTTAACAAACTCTAGAATATTTTTACCATGGAATCAATGAAGAAATAAACGGCTAAACATGCAAGAAAGACACCCAGGAATATATTGATCCATTTTATGAACCTGTTTGAAATGAATTTTTTTGCCCAGCTGATAATGACCGCAAATAGGACCAGGTAAAATGCAAGCCCCATGGCTCCCGATATAACTACGATCAAAGTAAAGCTATAATGAGGCGACAGGTATAAGCCGATATCTGTGATCAGTTTTGCCGACAGGAGCCACCAGAAAATTATCACAGGGTTTGCAGCGCCCAGGGAAAGTCCTATCAAGAAAGACACGCGTTTGCTTCTCAAAATAAAGTGCTGCATATCTCCGATATGTATCCTGTTTGCGTGTCTAAAAGTATAAAATGCAAGTACCGCAAGGATCAAAGAGCTTGCAAGCGCGAAGAATCCCATGACAGTCTTATTCATGAGTAAAGGTACTATACCGAAAAAGGCAACGAATCCGTAAAACGAATCTGCAATGAAAGCTCCCGCTATTACCGCAAGGGCAGGTTTGATACGGTCATGCAAAGCGCGCTTTATAACTTCAACCTGCACCGAACCTGTAGGTATAGCGGCAAAGAGGCCAAGAATAAAAGAAACAAGAGCAAGCAAAGAAGCTTTAATCATGATGATCCTTAATACAGCGATTTCAAAGAGAGATTACGGTGATTAACTGCAAGATGCCAGTGATTATATATCGTTGATGTATCACTGTAACCGGTTTTATGATCACCACATCCTGATGTTTATATTATCCCGCCAAGTGGCGGGATGCCACGTTATTAAAAAGTCCCGCATAGAGCGGGATGATCCCTGCCAGAGGAGTTCCATATATATTATATTATTTTAAGATTTTTTTCCAATATATATAATCGTAGTCAGGCAATCAGATAATATGAACGATGTAGCCGAAGAAAGTGGAACGATTTAGCTTAGTAAGCCTTCTAAACCCGCCAGCTTCAGAGGCTGGCGGATGAAGTGGCAGGCGCCTTTGGCGCCCCGTTGTACGTAGTTTAAAATTTAGAAATTTAAAATAAATATGCCAATATGCATAATTATATGCTATAATATGCATAGGATTTAAAATGAAATTAGCTCATTTTGAATGGGATTTAGATAAGGATGCAATAAACCGACAAAAACATAATGTATCGTTTAGTCTTGCTCAACGTGCATTTGCTGATGTTAAACGTATTATATATGAAGATTTTAAACACAGTGATAATGAAAAGAGATATTATTGTTTTGGAAAAGTTGAAGATGAGATAATAACAGTCAGGTTTACGTATAGGGGGAATGTTATAAGAATTATAGGAGCTGGTTATTGGAGAAAAGGGAGAAAAATTTATGAAAAAGAAAATAACTTACACGGATGAGCCAATTGAAGGAAAAAGGATTAAAGATTTTATTCCTTCACCGGAGAATCTTCTGTTCAAGGAAGAAAATGTTAGAGTAACGATAACGTTAAGCAAAAGAAGTATAGAATACTTTAAGAGATGGGCTAATAGACAGCATGCACATTACCAGACTATGATGCGGAAAGTCTTAGATACTTATGCGATGCATCACGCCAAATAAGTTTGCAAGATTGATTTCCTTTATTCATTATCCTCTTTCTCTGCAGTGTTCACCCTTACCTGGCTCCATCCCCTATTTCGATTTGCTTAGTTTACAATATATTCCCTGCCCACAATTTTTCCAAAAAGATTCGCCACGGTAATAGAGAAATCTTTCCAATAACTCTCTCCCGTTCTTCATTGCATACTAAAATTGCTTTTTTTGGTTTCATTTCTTCAATAAAGGCATTTAATGGCCTTAAATCGGTATAGTTAATTTTTTTAGCGCTTTTTACTTCTATTGCTATCTCGCCTTCGGCAAGTATAAAATCCACTTCCAACCCGGATTTTGTCCTCCAGAAATTTATTGAATATTTTTTATCAGGAATATACTCTTGTTTAGTTTAACTATTTAGGAGTATACTACATTTTAGATATTATCAATAATTGGCACATTACAAAAAAGAACTCCCATTAAGGGAGTTCTTTTCACAGCGTACATAACTTTCAAAATATTTCTTCTTTCATATTCAAAGTCAAGAGTTGAGGTCTGACCCCATGACTGTTACAAAACCGCAGAGTCTAAGCGTCATTTAAATGAGGTTTTCGGATTTAATTTTTGAAGTATTTTAGAGACCAAGTTTGCCTAAGGAATTCCATTTGTTGGGCTATGCAAAAAGTAATATGGATATGAATGTATTCTTAGATTTAACATAAACTATAATCAAAATATTAATTAAGCTTCATGTTTATGCTTTTTTATTCAATAATTCCTTGAATAATAAAGTATTTTTGAGTGTGACTAAAGTCACAATTGTTCAAAAAAAAATATTTTTCAGAAAACTATGGTTATTTTCAATATGATTTACTATAATATTATAGTCAGAGCATAACTAAATTTATGACTTACTACCTAATATTAAGATGATGAAAATCAAGTATTTTATCACTATTTTGTTTTTTTTGATATTTCTTGCTGGCATATCGCATGCCGCAATGAATAAAGAAAACATTAGCCTAGCTAGCGGTGAAATAACCCTATCGCCAGACCAGGATACGACTATACAGGGAAGTATGACTGTGATCACTGCTAAATTGAGAAATAGCGGCGGCGATGCGACTACAATGGCGCTTCATAATGATGATGTATATGATGGGGCAGTTGATAATTATTCAAATTATCAATACGTAAATTTAGAGCAAAAGGTTGCTCAATCTTTTTACGCAACTAATCCTATCAGTTTTAAACTTTCGAAAATTTCATTAAGATGCAAAAGTTATTCTGTTATTGGAGGTGAGCTTAGGGTAGAATTAAGGGACAATAACGGAGGGAAGCCGGCAGGTACCTATCTTGAAAGAAAAATAATAACCGCTACGGACAATACAATAGACTGGAGAGACGCAACCGGATTTACTACCACACTGGCACCGGGAGTTCTTTACTGGATTGTAGTATATTCAGATGCATCCGATAATGAATGGAAGATTGGAGCTTACAATGTAAGTACTTTTTCAAGGGGGCAGGTTGCTAATATTCTGCAAGGTTATTCTGAACCTGACTGGACCCAACGGTCAAGTTACGACCTCTTGTTCAGGATAACCGGCTCTCCCCCTATACTGGTTCAATTCTATGACGGAGATCCTACTTCAGGCGGAGTCCAGATAAGTACTGACTCTACAATCTCTGCAGTCCCAAACGATGCGTTCGGCCGCAACGTATCAGTACCATGGCGGGCTCATCCCGGAGGCGACCATAGTATTTATGTAAAAACTACATATGCAGGGATAGATAGTATTACCCCGACTTCCAAAAGTTTTAGCATTTCTGTAGCCCCTCCTTCGGACATTAAGGACCTGACGGCATTAACTAAAACCGGGGGCAGGGCAAATTTGGGAGCAATTGATTTGCGATGGACGGCTCCGGGAGAAGACCTTTTAAGAGGGAAAGCTTCAGGTTATCTGCTGAAATATTCAAGCGCTGGTGTTATAACCAATGCAAATTTTGATGCTGTGCCTACGTACCCATTCAAGAACTTTCTTTCTACAAACTCCTACACTGCTGTTTTTGGAGGAGAGAAACAAACTATAACAGTCACAGGCCTGTCAAGAGGCACTACCTACTGGTTTGCCCTAAGGGCAAAAGATAATGACGGACCTCTGCCTAATGCGCAGGGAACGGATACTCACTGGTCAGTGTGGTATTCATCTACATCTCCAGATACATCTTCTACTCCTTATATTTATAATCGGCTGGAAGCTGCCGCGGCATATAATATATCTCCGAACCCTCCGACTAGTGTGGTTATAGTCGCATCGAAAACTGCGGAGGGGCTCGGCCAGATAAATCTTTCGTGGACCGCACCGGCCAACCCTGAAGATTATATAGGCTACAGGATATACTGCGATTCAATGTCACACAGCAGTTTTGTTCCCTCGAAGAGGTTTATAGCGGGAGAATCTGCCACTACTAAATTTTATCATACAGACCTGCAGCATTTTAATACTTACTATTACAGGATAGTGACTGTAGGGTGCGGGCCAATATTCTTAGAAAGTTCATATTCGACCGCTGTCTCGACTTCATGCAACCCGCCCTATATGCCTACAGGTTTTCACGGCACAGCCGTTTCAATAAACACGATACGATGGAACTGGTTTGACAGAGCCAACGACGAGCAAGGCTATAGGATAATAAATTCAACAGGCGGTATAGATGTTACTCTTAACAAAAACGTGACTTTCTGGATGGAACCGGGGCTATCCCTAAACACAGCATATACAAAATCTATCGTAGCCTATAATATATACGGCACAAGCCCGACAGTCGCTATATCAACAACCTGTTATACCCTTGCAAACCCGCCTATAATATCCCTGCCTGCCGGCCCGGGAGTAGATTTTGTCACTATTAATACTGTTAGACTCGCGTGGGACTCTAATTCAAACCCGGCTCCTGCTACCCGTTACGGTATAATACGTTCGACCGGACCCGGCCACTGGACAAGCACTACTACGTTAAAAGGGTTTAGCAATAATTGGATAGCTTCAAATTTCCTCGATACCGGGCTGACGCCTAATACCACTTACTTTTATAAGATAAGGGCTTTTAACGGGGACGGTATACCTACTAATTACAATATAGAATTAACTACAAGGACAAACCCCGGGTCGCCTCCGACTCCTACGAACTTTGGAGGAGTCGCTCTTTCAACAGGTTCAATACAATGGAAATGGGTGGACAAGTCAAGCGGTACTTCCACTGAAGCCGGTTTTGAGCTCGTTAAAGAAGATCCTCCGCCTCCGCCTCCCAATAAATTACTTGCTGCCAATGTTACATACTGGTCAGAACCGAGTTTATCGGTCAATAGTGCTTATACAAGGTATGTAAGAGCGTACAATGTTACCGGTTTTAGTGTCAGCGCTTCAAGCCTCATATATACCCTGGCCAACCCTCCGACCCAAAGTTATTTTCTGAATGTCGGATCTAACAGCATAACTATAACCTGGGACCAAAACAGTAACCCGATGGACAATACAAGCTGGAGGCTATTGCGTTCCCTTGACAATAAATTTGTAAATACGTCAACGATCAATCTCGTCGGCCTGGCTATAAGCACTTATACGGATACGAACAGCGGTGCAGGTTTAACGCCGATGACACAATACTGGTATAAAATAAAAGCTATTAACGGGAACGGCATCGGCACGGCCTATGACCATATATTAACAACAACCACAAAACCGGCCCTGCCAAAAGCTCCTGACAGGTTCGGAGGTATTGCCCTTTCGACAGGTTCTATTAACTGGGGATGGAGAGATAATTCAAAGATTACCAACAACCCCAAGGACAGAGAGCTGGGTTTTGAGGTAAGGCAGTTGATACCGGATACATTGAAAAAAACACTTAATGCTGACACAACTTTCTGGTATGAACCAAGCCTTCCCGGCCCTAATAAATTATATACCAGGTATGTAAAAGCGTTCAATGAAACAGGCTTTACCATAAGCGCTTCAAGCATGATATACACGCTTGCCAATAAGCCTCTTTCAAGCAGGGTGGCGGCGGGGTTAAAAGTAAGTTCCACTACCGTTCCCTTAAGCTGGTCGCAGAACTCAAACCCAACCGTGAACCCTGCTACACTGTATGGAATATTCAGGTCTTCGGATAATTTTCAAACAGATACTACAACTATCAGGAATTTCTCAAGCAATCCGCCGCTTACAGGATCTACATTCTTAGACACGAACCTCTTGCCGAACACCAGTTACTGGTACAAGCTATGCGCTTACAACGGCAACGGCATACCTACGGCTTTTGATGTAGTGGTAGCTACCAAAACCGACGATGCCCCTCCTATCGGCCCGGTAGATTTTCACGGACTGGCGGTTTCTACCACCTCTATCCGGTGGTTGTGGACAGATATCGCGACTAACGAACGCGGCTACAGGGTTATGTATAAGGTTTCAGGAAGCAGTGACCAGATAAAGATAAGTTTACCTGCAAACTCCACGTTCTGGTGGGAAAAGAGAGAAAACGGAAATCCGCTTACTTTGAATACTTCTTATTACAGGCAGCTGGAAGTCTGGAACAAACTGGGTTATAATGTTTCAAACTCCACTATAGCATTCACCCTTGCGCACCCGCCTACGGGAAGTTACTGGGTATCGGTGACATCGTATTCTATAAAGATGAAATGGGAAGCAAACCTGGACCCCAGCCATACGATATGGGGGATAATACGTTCCCTTGACCAGTTCAGCGCCAGCACCGTTACTGTCAGGGATTTCTCAAATAAACTTACAACTCTTAACTATACAAATACAGGGCTTCTTCCGTCCACGACCTACTGGTATAAAGTGCGAGCTTATAACGGCGACGGGGTGCCGACGACTTTTGACCTTATGTTTTCTACGGTAACAAACCCTGCTCCGCCTAATTGTCCGCAGAAGTTCATAGGCACGGCTCTTTCAACCTCGTCAATAAAGTGGGCTTGGACAAAGCCGAACCCTCCGAACTCTGAAAACGGGTTTAGAATAAGAAGCAGTACAGGAGCTTTGGTTTCCAGGGTTTCGGCAAATACGACTGCTTATGTTGAAAATAAGTTAGCTGTAAACACCCGGTATTCAAGGTATGCCGAAAGCTATAATATTACTGCTTCAAGCCGCAGCAACACGGTCTTAAGGTATACCCTGGCAAGGCCTCCTACGGGAAGTTATATAATAAATGTCTCTCCTTTAAAGGTAACGATAGGCTGGAAGGTAAACGGCAACCCCGCGTACACTTCTTTCGGCCTTGTAAAGTCAACAGACAGCTTTACTCTGAGCAGTACTACGATTTTAGACTTTAGCGATACCTATAATACTACCTATTATATTGATACGGATGTTGTCCCTGCCACGACTTACTGGTACCTGGTGTGTGCCTATAACGGTGACGGGATCCAGACTCTGTACGACAGGTTAATATCCACAATGACCCACCCCGGTACGCCTAAACCGCCTGCTGATTTTAAGGGTGTTGCGGTTTCTTCGACCGCGATAAAATGGAGCTGGACTAAATCAGCGTATGCCGACGGCTATTACATCAAAGACAGCAAAGGTAAAACAATGAACACAAAACAAACTCTTAAAGGCGACGCTACGTTCTATATAGAAAGTTCCTTAACCTACAATACCTCCTATTACAGGTATGCGTTAGCTTACAATATAACAGGGAGCAGCCCGAGCCTTCCTGCATCAAGGTATACCCTGGCGATCCCTCCGGATTTTTGGAAGACACATGGAAGCTCATCTACGTGGCATACTACAGACATAACCTGGAACAGAGAATGCGCAACCAGGCTTATGGTACAGATATCGACTTCTCCTACTTTTGACGTAAGCGTTACTACTTTAACCTGGGTGAATGAAGTCTCTTCAAGCCCGTATACAGTTCGTCATTTGTATCTGGGCTCAACTTATTATTTCGGGCTGTGGGGGTATAACGGCGACCAGCTGCCGTCCCAAACAAGGACCGTGATAAAAGGGTTTTCAAAAAACCTGCCGAAAGATATCGTAAAAATAATGCCTGAGCTCGGAGGCAAGCAGACCTGGTATGCTCTGATAAACAATACCCCTGTAAAGATGGAAGCAGTCGTACCGGCGCATACCGTAGAGATACCGGTCTATGTCATCATAACGCCTAACGCCATGAACAACCCCCAACTCGTAGATACTACTACCATAAATACCGCCAATCTAAAGATAAACAAAGAAGTGAACAGGAATATTTTTATTCCTTCTGTCACAGAGTTTAACATGTACGATTTTTACGGGAGCACGGTCGGCAGCTGGGCCAAGGATGTAACTATAACCCTATCGTACCCGGACGTAAATAATGACGCTCTAGTGGATGATACTGCAACGCAGTATAAAGTAAGAAACCTGTTCATGGCTTTCCTTGACCCTTTCTTAGAGTCCTGGACTGATGTTACCGGGCATGTGCATGATATCGTAAACAAAAAGCTTACAGCCGATGTATCCCATTTTTCCATGTATGCAATCGTGGCAAGCGGGCCAAGAGGCGGGTTTTACGCAAGGGTCTATCCTAACCCGTTCAAACCTAACAGCAACCTGGGCCACACGGTCATGACTTTCACAAGCCTTCAGGTAGGCTCGACTTTAAGGGTCTACACTATGACAGGGACTCTTGTCTATAAACTTGAAAATATAGAGTCGGTCGAGATAACCTGGGACGGGACAAACCAGTCCGGGAGGAAACTTGCCAGCGGGGTCTATATCTATGTGCTGTCGGATAAGACAGGGGCAACGATAAAGGATAAATTTGCAATAATCAGGTAATGATTGTTGAAATAATTCATAAGTCAGTAGTGTTGTCATTGCGAGCCGAAGGCGAAGCAATCTCGAAGTTAAATATATAGATTGCTTCGGCAAAAGGCGCCTCGCAATGACGTTGTTGGGTTGTCAGTAAGGATATTCATTAAATACAATGAAAAGATTTTGGTTGTTCATCATTTTAATAACTTTTGTCTTTGCAGGTGCTTCGTTCTGCGATGAGAGTATAAACGACAATGCAGGGACGTCAAGTGCCCAGTATTTAAAGATAGGCATCGGAGGAAGGCCTGCTGCGCTCGGGGATTCTTATGCGGCACTGTCGGACGACACTTTCGGGATTTTCTGGAACCCGGCAGGCGTAAACAGGATAAGGTCCCTGGATGCCGGCTTCATGTATAATTCCTGGTTAGCCCAGATATCGCAGGAAGTCTTTTCCATATCAGTGCCGTTCAGCCTGTTTAAAGAACCCGATAAGGCCCTTCAAGTCGATTCCTACGGTGATGTCATTGAAAGCACCGCGACCCTTGTGTTCAGGCCGCACAGCACAATTTCGTTCGGAGCGGTCTTTGTCAACATGCCGCCTATCCAGGGCTCGGATATTTACGGCAACTATACTAATTCCTATGATGCCTACAGCATGCTGCTGCTCCTGTCTTACAGTTCAAGGTTGATCAGGGACGGCCTGAGCTGGGGTGTAACCGGGAAGTATGTAAAAGAACAGATTGAATCCGAAAGCGCTGCAGGGGAATGTTTTGACCTCGGCCTTGCCTACACTTCCGATGATGAGAGGCTCCTGTTAGGTTTGGTCCTTCAAAACATGTTCGGTGAAATGAAGTTCGTACGGGAATCTTTCTCATTCCCCAGGAATGTGAAAGCCGGCGCAGGGTATTGGGCCCTAGAAGAAAAGCTTCTTCTTGTAAGCGATATAAACAAAGCTGTGGATGAGAACTTCAAATATAGTTTCGGCCTGGAGGGATGCCCTTACAAAGACATAACTTTAAGGAGCGGATGGCAGTCGGTAAACGCCGCCACTTTCGGGTTTGGCGTCAAGTACGAGTCTGCATTTTTTGATTACGCCTATGCGCCTTATGAGAACATCGGAGGCACGCACAGGATCTCGGCGCGGATAACATTCGATGCAAACCTGGGAATGGCTTTAAAGAGAAAACCGAAAGCAAAAGTCGAGGAAGTTGGCTTTTTGATCCATGATAGGGGCACTATCATAGGCAATGTCTCGGACAAGGACAACAATCCTTTAAAAGACATGATAGTAAAGATATCCAAAGACGACAGGGAAATAGAAAGGCTCAAGACCAAAGAGGACGGGTTTTATAAGACGACCGAACTACCTGTAGGCACCTATGAGGTCAAGGTCTGGGGTGAAGAATATGAGGCGGAGTACAAGAACGTCAAGATAGAGAATAAGACGGGATTCGTTGCCAACTTCAAGCTTCTCCCGCCTAAAAACGAGAACTACATAATCGGCATGATAGTCGATGCCAACGGCCAGGCTTTAAAGGATATAGTAGTCAAGGTTTCTATTAAGAAACAAGAGGTGACAAGGCTTATAACAGACAGGGACGGAACTTATAAGACGCCTGACCTGCCTTACGGAGTTTACGAAATAAAAATATGGAAACAGGATGAAGATAAAGCGATAATAAAAAAATGCAGCGTTAGAAGAGGAAAGCCCACTCAGCTGGATATTACGTTTGAATAAAATAAAGTTAGGCCGCTAAAGGCGGCCGTACTAAAATGCAAAATGCAAAATGAAAAATTCAAAATTGAGGTGTCCCGCTTTGCGGGACTTATTTGAATTATCCCGCTTTAGCGGGATACAATAATTTTGCATTTTGCAATTTTCATTTTTCATTTTCTTTACATCAAATTATGGTTAAAAAATTCATACGGCCTTACGGCTCCTGGAAATCCCCTCTAACATCAGATCTGATCGTATCTGAAACAGTTAAATTGAGCGAGATAAATATTGACGGTAACGATGTGTATTGGCTGGAGAACCGCCCCTTCCAAAACGGCAGGAACGTTATAGTCAGGCTTGACGAGAACGGCAACATAAAAGACTCTATCCCCAAGGGTTTTAATGCAAGGACAAGGGCCCATGAATACGGCGGGGGGTCATACAAGGTAAGCAAAGGAGTTGTTTATTTTTCAAATTATAATGACCAAAGGATATACAGGTGCACCCCCGGCGACATTACGCCTCCCCAGCCGGTCACTCCGGAAGGGAATTACCGTTATGCGGACTTTGTAATAGACCAGGTGCAAAACAGGCTCATCTGTGTCAGGGAAGACCATACCTCCGGCAATTCAAACCCAACTAACAGTATCGTATCTATCTGTCTTGAAAAAGAAAACCCCGTAGAAGTCATAATCTCAGGCAATGATTTTTATTCTTCGCCAGGCATGAATTCCGACAATACGCATCTTTGCTGGCTTACCTGGAACCATCCGAATATGCCCTGGGATGGGACAGAATTGTGGGCCGGCCAGCTTTCAGCCGATGGAAAAATAGCTAAAAGCAAAAGGATAGCCGGTGCCAGAGGCGAATCAGTATTTCAGCCAAAATGGGATAGTGAGGGCTATATATATTTTGTTTCAGACAGGACAGGCTGGTGGAACCTGTACAGGTATAAAGACGAAAAGACCGAGGCCTTGTGCCCCATTGATGCAGAATTCGGCGCACCCCAGTGGGTTTTTGGCCTGTCCACCTATGCCTTTGTTACGGAAAACAGGATAATCTCCGCCTGCTCGAAAAACGGTGTCTGGAAACTGGGATTTATTAAAACAAGTGAAAAAAGGTTCGAATATTTAAAACTCCCGTACACAGAGGTATCAAGTGTTTGTTCCGCGAACAATTCGGTATATTTTATAGGAGGAAGCTTTAATTCGGCCTCTTCTGTAATCCAGCTCCGGATGGGTACCCTCGAAACTAAGGTCCTTAAGAGTTCAAATAAGATAAAACTCAATAATGAATTTATTTCTGAACCGGAAATAATAAAATACAAGACTGGAGATAACGAGGTTTCTCACGCTCTGGTCTATTTGCCTAAAAACAGGGACTATAAAGGACCGGAAGGGGAAAAGCCTCCTTTGATAGTAAAAACTCACGGAGGCCCGACATCGTGCGTTCAGACGTCCCTGTCTTTTGAAACCCAGTACTGGACAAGCCGCGGGTTTGCCGTTGCAGACGTCAATTACCGCGGGAGCACAGGCTACGGCAGGGAATACAGGCAAGCCCTGAACGGCAAGTGGGGAATAGCCGATGTCCAGGATTGCATAAATGCAGCAAAACACCTGGCCTCGTCCGGTATTGCTGACAAAAATTCATTGATAATAAAAGGCGGCAGTGCGGGCGGTTATACCACAATGTGCGCTTTGACTTTTCATGATACTTTTAATGCGGGGGTAAGTTACTACGGGGTAAGCGACCTGGATGCCCTGGCAAAAGAAACCCATAAATTCGAGTCCCGTTATCTTGATGCCCTGATCGGCCCCTATCCTGAAAAAAAGAATGTTTATTTTGAACGTTCGCCCATAAATTTTGCAAAAAAAATATCGTGCCCTATGCTTTTTTTTCAGGGGCTTGACGATAAGGTCGTTCCTCCCAGCCAGTCGCAAAGGATCTATGATGCCCTTTTAAAAAAAGGGCTGCCTGTAGCCTATAGCACATTTAAAGACGAACAGCACGGATTCAGGTCAAGCCAGAATATCAAGGCATGTTTTGAGGCCGAGCTTTATTTTTATTCAAAGATATTCAATATTAAAATACAGGATAAGATAAAACCGATAAAAATAGAAAATCTAAAAAAAGAAATCTCGAATAAGAAATCTCGAATTTCGAAAAAATAATCAATAAGACAAATAATCAAATCAGCAAAAGTAACAAAAGATTTTGTAGTTAAATTTTTTTGACTATTTGATATTTGAAATTGTCATTTTTTTTGAGATTCGTGCTTCGGATTTCGAAATTGTTAATAAGGAACATTTATGGCAATAGACCCTATCTGCGGCATGGCAGTAGATGAATCTACTAACTTGAAGATAGGACATAAAGGGCAGGTTTATTATTTTTGCAGCCAGCGGTGCCTGCAGAAATTTGCAGCGCAAAACGCTATACAGTATAAAAGCGATAAAGGCGCTTCCTGCCCCGTATGCGAGGAAAAAGCATTTAAGTGGTACAGGAATAAAGTCTTTATCGTTTCTTCCGTGCTGTTAATAATTACTGCCCTGTCATTTTTCATAGAGTTCCTTGAACCTTTCAGGTTTTCATTGTTCATGTATATAAGGATGATAGGGGCCGCTGTATTGATAGGATTGGCCATTGGCGGAGTTATAGACTATTATATACCAAGGGAATATATTTCAAAGATATTGTCCAAGCCCCAAAAACGGACTATCTTTATGTCTGTATTTTTAGGTTTTTTAATGACAGCCTGCAGTCACGGGATACTTGCTCTTGCCATACAGTTGTATAAAAAGGGGGCTTCGACACCTGCAGTGGTGAGTTTTCTTTTAGCCAGCCCGTGGGCAAATATGACTCTAACTATAATGCTTGTTGCGTTTTTCGGAGCAAAGGGGTTTTATATAATCATATCTGCTATTATCATTGCGGTCATAACAGGTTTTATATTCCAATTCCTTGAAGAAAAGGGCCTAGTAGAAACAAACCCGAATGCCGTTAGTGTCGATGAGAGTTTTTCGATACTAGCCGATATAAAAAAAAGATATGAAAATTACAGTCTTTCAGCTGAGAATCTATCAAAAGACTTAAAAGGAGTTTTTGAAGGCACCCTGTCGCTTTCAAACATGGTTCTTTGGTGGATACTTATAGGCATCGGGATAGCGAGCGTTACCGCAGCCTATGTGCCGCATTCTGTTTTTCATCAGTACATGGGGCCTACGTTTACGGGTTTATTGATCACGCTTGCACTAGCCACGATAATCGAAGTTTGTTCGGAAGGCTCAGCTCCTCTTGCCTTTGAGATTTACAGGCAGACCGGTTCGTTAGGCAACAGCTTTGTATTCTTAATGGCCGGGGTAGTAACGGATTATACGGAGATAGGGTTATTGTGGTCAAATATTGGCAGAAAAACCGCTGTCTGGCTGCCGATTGTGGCTGTGCCGCAGGTGCTGGTACTGGGAATACTTGCTAACTATTTGTTTAAATAATCTTTAGCGTAGAGCGTACAGCGTTTAGCGTACAGGAAAAACCAAAAATACAATTTATTTTGATTTTACTATCCGCTATCCGCTCTACGCTATCCGCTAATAAAAGGAGATTTCAAATGGTAAAGACTTTTATCATCGATACGAACGTGTTGATCCATGACCCGAACGCATTGGCGTCTTTTAAAGACAATAAGGTTATAATCCCGATGGCCGTGATAGAAGAACTGGACGGTTTAAAAAGTGTAAGCGACGAAAGAGGCCAGAGTGCGCGTTCGATCATAAGAAAATTGAATGCATTAAGGAGTAAAGGCAAATTATCAGACGGCGTTAAGCTTGACGGCGGAGGGGTGTTAAAAGTAGAGCTTGATCAGAATGTAAAACTGCCGTATGACTTCGTGACATCAAAGATCGACCACAGGATAATAGGTATCGCTTTGGAGATACAGAATAAAGGCGAGAAGCCGATATTTATATCAAAGGATATAAACCTGCGCATAAAGGCAGAGGCTCTCGGGCTTGAAACCCAGGATTACGAAAAAGCAAAGGTAAAGGTGGAAGAGCTCTACAAAGGGTGGCGGGAAATGACCCTTACCAGCGAAGAGATTGATTCTTTTTATAAGAACAAAAAGTTAAAGATAAACGGCGCATTCTTTCCGAATGAAGGCATTGTAATGAGAGAGGCTAATAGCGGCTCTAAGAGCGCCCTTGCAAAATACAGCGTCAAAGACAAGTTGTTTGTGCCTCTTTTCCATATAAACACTATCCCCTGGGGGATTAAACCTCTTAATATGGAACAACGGTTTGCAATCGAACTCTTGCTGTGCGACGATGTATCTCTTGTGACTTTGATAGGCGTGCCGGGCGCAGGCAAAACCCTGCTGTCGCTTGCCTGCGGCTTGCAGAAGATACTTGAGGAAAACAGGTACAGAAGGCTTCTTGTGGCACGGCCGATAGTCCCCATGGGCAAAGACATAGGGTATCTGCCCGGCACAAAAGAAGAAAAACTGACTTCCTGGATGGGGGCTATATACGATAATCTTGAATTTTTGCTTCAAGGGTCTCACCCAGGCCAAAAAATAGAAGATAATAATGTCGAGTATTTTACCCAGACAGGCAAACTTGAAGTTGAGGCTTTAACCTACATCAGAGGCAGGTCCTTGCCTGAACTGTTCATAATTATAGACGATGCCCAGAACCTTACCCCGCATGAGGTAAAAACCATAATCTCCCGTGCCGGTACAGGAACAAAGATAATCTTAACAGGAGACCCTTACCAGATAGACAACCCGTATCTGGACGCATCATCCAACGGATTGACCTATCTAGTCGAACATTTCAAGGGCCAGCCTATTTTCGGCCATCTGCAGTTCATAAAAAGCGAAAGAAGCAGCCTCGCGGCGCTGGCTTCGGAACTATTATAGTACCTCACTATCACCCCGGAGGTGGAAATATTACCACTTCCGGGGTGGTTACCGGGTTTCTAAAATTATGTTAAAAAATAATGAATATGATGTTGTTGTTATAGGTGCGGGTGCTTCGGGGATGATGGCTGCGGGGCGAGCGGGTGAACTTGGCAAGAAAGTACTGCTTATAGAGCGAAATGACGTTCCGGGCAAGAAGCTGCTTATTACAGGCAAAGGCAGATGCAACCTTACGAATACCGGGGACTTGAACGAATTTGTTGAAAGCTTCGGAAAGAACGGCAGGTTTCTGTACAGGGCTTTCAGTGAATTTTTTAACCAGGAGCTGATAGAATTTTTTAAAAAATACGGAGTAGAAACAAAGGTTGAACGCGGGGGGAGGGTTTTTCCCATAAGCGATGATTCAAACGACATAGTCAGGGCTTTGGAAAAATATTTAAAAAACAGCGGTGTTGCCGTCAGGTATAATTCAAGGCTGAAAGATGTTTTTGTAAAAGAAAATTCAGTAATAGGTATAAAACTGCACGATGAAACGGTTATAAGGGCGCCAAAGGCCGTAGTCGCTACGGGAGGCCTTTCATACCCGGCAACAGGCTCAACAGGGGACGGCTATGAGCTAGCCAGAAAATTAGCCCATACGGTCGTAGAACCGCGGGCCTCGCTTGTGCCGCTTGAAACAACAGAGAATTTCATAAAGGATATCCAGGGGTTGTCGTTAAAGAACGTAGAGGTATCCCTTTACAGCAATAACAAAAAAATAGATTCGGAATTCGGAGAAATGCTTTTTACGCATTTTGGAATATCCGGGCCTACGGTTTTAAAGATAAGCAATAAAGCAGTCGTTTGCCTGGATAAAAAAGAGAAAGTGGAAGTATCTATAAACCTGAAACCAAAACTTGACAGAGAAATCCTGGATAAAAGGCTTATAAGAGAGTTTGAAGAAAACAGTTTAAAGTCAATAAAAAACGTCATGAAAAACCTCCTGCCTCAAAGCCTGATCCCTGTTTTTATAAAACTACTTGCCCTGCCGGAAGATAAGAAATGCAACCAGATAAATTCAAATGAACGCACAAAAATAACGGGCCTCTTAATGGACCTCAGGCTGCATATAAAAAAGGCACGGCCGATAAGTGAAGCCATTATTACAAAGGGAGGAATAGCTTTAAACGAGATAGACCCGCACACTATGGAGTCAAAAATAATTAAAGGCCTGTATTTTTGCGGGGAAATCATCGACATAGACGGCTGTACGGGCGGCTATAACCTGCAGGCTGCATTTTCAACCGGATACCTGGCCGGAACTTATGTGGTAAAACTGTAAGGCTGAAAACAAAGGTAATATTTGTACATTATTTTTTTTGTTTCAATATAGCAAAGTAAAAGAAAGTATGATATAATATGGCAAAACATAATATAACATATTATTGTTTAATTCAACAAAAGCTTCAAAATAGACAGCCTTATCAAAAAAACAGGAGGTGATTAAATTATTTAAATAGGTAATACTACTATTTTTAGGGGCAATCAAATTGGTTTTTTATGGGGGAATTTATTTTTAGTAAGGAGGGAAAATGACGAAAAATGTAAAAAACTTGTTTATTTTAGCAGTACTTATCCTGGCTGGTAGAGGAATTATATTGGCAGAGCAAAAAAGAGTAGATCTAACCGTTGAAGACCTGTTATTTGCCGATGTTCAAAGTACTGGTGAGAGTAAGATCAGGATATTCGGTTATATGAATACCAATATTCAGAAAACGATAGGGGACCTGTCAGTTTCTAACGGGGTAACCCAAAAAACCGATGCACCCTTAGAATTCAGCACGCCTTATTTTAACCTGTTCATGAATACTGATATAAATGAAAAGCTGAACACTCATGTGATTTTAAAGATGACAGGAAGCGACCTCCTGGAAGTAAGGAATATGTGGGGTAACTATAAATTATATACTGATGTGTTTCAAATAAAGCTCGGCAAAATTTACAGGGATTTTGACCTTTACAACTCTAAGTTAGATGAAGTTCCTACATACCTGGGCATAGAACCGCCGGAACTTTTTGATACAGACCATCTGCTTATCCCCAGGCTTACAACGTTCAACATACACGGTGATTTAAAGAATAATGATATCATCTATTCGTACAGCGTAGCTACCGATAACGGAGAGGGCGGGCCCATTGAAAATTTAACTCCTCTTGGCTGGGATATAAGGGCAAATATCAAAGGTAAAACTGTAATCGGTTTTTCAGGCTATGTTTCAAGCATTGGAAGCGGCAAAGCTGTCCCTGATATCGCGGTTGGCGACGGCTCCCCAAAGAACGGTGTCTTGCCCTGGATGGCAAATGACGATTATAAAGTTTTCGGAGGCTTTGCACAAACTGAGTATAGAAGTTTTCTATTAAGCGTAGGGTACTATCAGGCAGACCATAAAGCTCAAAGAAACCCGGCGGACATTATAACAATAGTCAATGCCACTAGTTTAAACCAAACACAGAGAGAAAGGTTCTTTGGAGCAAATGCATCAAAGGCCGATGCTGCCCTGACTACGGCAGACGTTGTTACGGATGCCCCTTATTTAATTCAAACAGGGTATCTTGAGCTCGGGTATTTTATTGAGACAAAGTACGGCGAAATCGCGCCATATTTATTTTGGGACTGGATGCAGGATCCTGAAGTAATCGCTAAAAAGAAATACGGCGGGGACAATGAATGCGGCATTGCAGATAACGGCGTATTTTATAAAAGCACTATAGGAGTAGTTTACAGGCCGACTAAAGATATGGCTGTTAAACTGGATACCAGTACTCACTATCAGAAATATAACGGCAAAGACGAATCTTACCCGGAAATACGCGGTGATGTATCGTTCCTTTTTAAATAGTTTTTGTATTGTTGAAAAACAAACCCCAGGATAGGACCTATCCTGGGGTTTGTTCATGTGGAACCCCTTCGGCAGGAGCTGGACTTCGTATTAAATAATAGAAACACTGAAGGAACTCAGCTTGACGATTATATATTAAATTAGTAGAATTTCAGTCAGGAGGGTAGTATATGAATGATCATAAAGAAGTCCAGTTCGCTCAATTGCTTGACATGAACAGTACTACCGCCGTTTTTGAAGAAGTAAAATATAATTTTATCCATTACTATCCTATACGAGAATTCCTCGAAGTCAGGGCTGCATTTAAATGCTTTAATGACCTCTACGACGGAAACTATCCCGGTTACGGAAAATGCAAGACCAAATATCATGACAAGATACACACCACGGATGCGCTTCTTTCCATCTCCAGGCTCATAGACGGCTATAACCTGGAAAACCGTACTAAACTGCAACTTAGCAGGGTAAAGACCGCCTTGATAGCCAGTATCTTTCATGATACAGGATATATCCAGAAAATAAGCGATAAAACAGGCACCGGAGCTAAATATACCTTAAGCCACGTAGAAAGAAGCATTGAATTCTTAGGAAAATATTATAAGATAGTAAAATTTTCCAGGCAGGATTATCTGTCCGCAAAGAACATGATAAGTTGCACAGGCCTTATGACAAACCTTGCCACAATCCTTTTTAAAGATAAATCCGAGAGGCTGCTTGGGTATATGCTCGGCACCTCTGACCTTCTGGGCCAAATGGCTTCAAGGACATACCTTGAGCGGCTCACACATCTTTACAAAGAATTCAAGGAAGGCCATGTGAAAGGGTATTCCTCAGAATTTGACCTCTTAAAAAAGACATTGAAATTCTATGATACTATTAAGATAAGGCTGGAAAAAGATTTTGAGAACGTTGACAGGTATGCGCAAACTCATTTTAAATACAGGTATGGCATAGATAAAAACTTATATCATATAGCTATCTTAAGGCAGCTTCACCATTTAAAAAATATAATAAAAAGCGGTGAAGGCAGTTACAGGGCATTTCTAAAAAGGCAATCAGGAATATCGTAGTAAAAAATTTAAAAATCAAAATATATAATGAAAAATTGAGGTGGCCGCCAGCACAGCATTGGCGGGCACCTTATTTTTGATTTTTTAATTTTCTTTTAATAGTATCCAGCCCTGGAAATACCTTGCTTCCGGGAAATTGAGCGGCCAGGCATGGTCCTGGTCGTGCCCGAGTTTTTCAATGAGTTTTATTTTGGCCTTGGCTTTTACAGAAGCTTTAAAGAGTGTTTTTTGAAACAGCTCTTCGCTTATATACGAACTGCAGCAGTAAGTAAATAAAACCCCGTTCTTTGCCAATTTTTTCATAGCGAGTTCATTTAACCGTTCATAGCCTTGTACGGCATTGTCTATTTTTTCTGCCGATTTTACAAAGCTGGGCGGGTCAAGAATAATTGCTTCCGTGCTTTCATTTTGAATGCCTTCAAGGTGTTTGAAAGAGTCCTGGCATATTATTTTTAAATTCCCGCCGAAACCGTTTAAGGCAGCTGTTTTTTTGGCAGTTTCATTCGCTTTTTCTGATATATCTATATGCTCTATCATTTTTACTCCGGCCCGGGCGGCGTAGAGGTTAAAACTCCCGCTGTAGCCGAAATAATTTTGTAAGCGTTTAACGTTTAAAATCGAGCAATAATGTTCCACCTTCTTTCGCGCCTGGCGCAGGTCAAGGAAGTACCCTGTTTTCTGCCCGTTTTCTATGTCTATAGGTATTTGGAATTTGTCTTCTTCGATAATATGTTCTTTGGGGAGTTTGCCGGACAAGGCTCCGGTAGGCATGCTTGAGAGGCCCTCTTTTCTTCTGACTTCTACGTCGCTTCTTTCATAGACAGCGGCCGGGTTATACAGTTCCTTTATTATTTCAACCCACAATTCCCTGTTCAAGTCTGCAAAATATGTTTGAAGCTGTACTACGAACACGAGGCCGTACCTGTCGATTACGAGCCCGGGCAGGGAATCGGCATCGGAAAATACCAAACGATAATTTTTCTTTTCTTCTGGGATGTTTTGCAGGCCGAGCAGCGTTTCTTTTATTTTTGAAAGGCCTTTTATTTTGTTTGTGAACCAGACCCTGTCGATTTTTTCATTACTGTCCCAGGAAATGATCCGTAAGGTTATAGAGCTTTTTGGGTTAAAAGCCGCATATGCCACGATATTTTCTTCGTTGCCGCATACCGGAACGATAGCGCCAGGCTTAATTTCGGGTGATGCTTTGGCTACGGCGCCTGAAAATACCCAAGGGTGTTTGTTTAAAAGTATTTTTTCTAGCCGGTCTTTTTTTATTATTACTAAATTTTTCATGATTATTGATTATACTAAAAATTGATTTTATAAGCAAAAAACATTCAAAAACACATTGAATTAATAATTGGAATTATGTAATACATGATTCCGCGTGTTTTTAAAAGATTATACAGGTTAAAAGCAAAGCACTTATAAATCTGTGATATCGTCTTTGTTAATCTGCGTAATCAATAAGTAAAAAATCACAAAAAATTCACAATCTTTCCCTTGCTTTTTTGCACAAATATATTATAATTACAATAAGAGTAAAAAATGAATAAATCATTGATTTTTATTAACAAAAAACACAAGGATTTTGCCTTACATGTTGTTTTGGCAGGGCTTGTTATTTTTAGCCTGCTCCTTAACAGTATTGCAATGAACATTGACCCCAGAGAGACCGAGCTTCTAGGCCAGGTTGTCAAGAGCCAGTCTGTCCTTTTAAATGTTTTTTTCTTATCAACTATACCCATAAAGATCGTCAATAACCTTTTCAATGAATACAGGAACCCCGACCCGGCTGTAGCAAAAAAGGCAGCCAAAGAAAAATCCAAGAACGCCAAAAACACATCTGCGGATTTCTCGATATTTGCCTCAGGGATAAACTCTGAAACCATCAGGAGCAATTCGAACAGGGTTTTTACGGCTGTTTACAAAGACAGTGATTCTATCTTGAATATTATTTGCCCCGCAAATGTGTTTACAAGAGGCAGCCCGGGGGGCGGCGGCACAAGTGTTTTTGTTTTACTCATGTTGATGCTGTTTTCATTATTACCGAGGGGTACTATTGATGCGTCAGCTGTAATTTATTTACATAGGATATTTTCTGCCCAACTCGAAGTTTGAAGTTGGGCTTTTTTATTTCCTGGAGGATCGTATGGACATCTTAAGAGTTAACTCAATCAAAGTTTTCGGGTGGTTAAAAGAACTGCTTTTCAGGCAAATGCGCTGGAGGCACCTGGGTATGCCCAGGCTCCGTGATTGGATTACGGGAGCAGGCGTAAGCCCTGTTATAAAATTCCTGAATTTTACAAAGATCGTTGCTGTTATGACACTTACCTGTTTTATACTGACCTCTGTCTTTGGCCAGGGAATGGCGGCTATTGCGCAGGACAGGCAGGATGCAAAACGGTATGCGGAAATATTTGAAGGTTTGCCCCTGCCTTATACTTCAGGCAGGATAACACAGGGCAGGTATTTTGGCTCAAAAGACGTTGTAATAAACGTTCAGGACATGCACTGTAATCCTGAAGTCCAGAGGAATATAAGCAACATAATATCTATTTTGATTGAAAAGTATAAACTCCCTCATATATATGTCGAAGGAGCTGTGGGGCAGGTGGACACGTCCTGGCTTGCGTCAATAAATAATAAAGAGTTGAAAAAGAAGATAGTAGAGGGCTTAATAGGACAGGGCAAGCTTACCGGCGGAGAATATTACTCGGTATTGAATGATAAACCCAACCTGCTTTTAGGCCTTGAAGACGAGGATATATATAAGGCAAACCTTCTAAGGCTGAATAAGATAGTACAAAAACGTGACAGTTTGGATGCTTTAATAAAGGATTTAAGGGCAAGTATCAAGCCTGTGAAGAATATTTATCATAACTCAAAGCAAAAAAAGCTTGAAAAAACAATAGAAAAATATAAATCAACCAAGCTGGACGGGAAGGTCTATTATTCTGAACTTAAAGAGTATTCCAATACGCTCGGCGTTGATATTTACGGCTATAAGAACATCATAGCTTACCTGCAATTGATCGAGTTTGAAAAACAGCTTAAATACAAAACTATCGCACGCCAGCTGCAGGAGTTTGTAACCCTTCTAAAGCAGCAGCTTCCGCAAAAGGCCTATGACCTGATAGTTGAAGAGACGGACAGCTTTTCAAAACCTGATAAGCTCTATACTTATCTGTTAAGGTTCATCAAAGAGTTCCACCTGGACGTCTCCGTACGTTATCCGGAGCTGGATAAATTTTTAAACTATGTACAGGCAAGCCAGGATATAAACCCAATAAAACTTGTTTATGAAGAGAAAAAAATAACAAAAGAGATCTGTGTCAGGCTTGCAGACAACCAGAGCGAACGGGATATAGTCTTTTTAGATGATTTTTTAAACTATCTTGATGATTATTTAAAGTGTAAGATATCGGCTGAAGATTACGATTACTTTACTGCCAATATAGATAAGTTCAAATCCTTATGGTCAAAATACGTGCATAACGGAAAACTTGACGGTTTAAATGAGTACTCGGAACTTTTAGATGGTTTTTATAAAGCAAATGTGGAAAGAAATGACAGGTTCATAAAGAACATGATAGGAGATGCGGTTAACAAGGCTGAACCTTCCGATCTACCCGGTGATATGCATGCCGCAAAAGTCATAAGTTCTTTAAAAGAAGCCGGCAGGATAATAGTTACTGTTACAGGAGGTTTCCATACAGACGGAATAAATACGAGGCTTAGCGCCAGAGGCATATCTTATATTGTTATCACTCCCAATGTTACCGAAGACACAAAATTTGCCGATGACGTCTACATGAAGTTTGCAAAAGAGCAGGGCAAGATCATGTTCCAGGCTTTTTCTCTTCTGGTACTTTCACAAAACTCGCTTGATTTCAAGTTATGGCAGATCGCTGAGACAAGGCTGAACGACCTTTTAAAATCAGGGATATCTTTGCAGGAAGTCGCTAATGCCCTGGAGCAGGAGCTGAAGTTAATAGCAAAACAGAAAGGCATACCTGAAGAAAATGTCAGTTTCAAGTATGATGGAAATCAGCTTGAATTAAAAGTAAATAACATAACTATTAATTTCAGCTATGATGACAAAACAAAGACCGCAACTTTAAGTTCGATAGATGGCAAGCCTGTTGTGCTTGAAGCCGGCGCCACCCTGAAAGCTTATAAAGAACAAAGAGGAATAGAAGCAGGGGTACAGTTGAGCCTGGAACAGCTTATTGATATGTTCCTTAAATTCGCTCCGGACTATGAAATGTACGCCCTTGCAGCAGCCCTGGTAGATGAAAAGTCTAAGGCTAAGTTCTTAAACGCCTACGCAGAAGCCGACAGGGTTTTTGCAGAGGTTCAAGCCGATATCCTGAATTTTAAAGATAAGGTACGGGAAGAGTTTATAAAAGATTACCTGGAAAACCAAAGAGTGAACCGGGAAGAAAGGTTTGAGGCGTTTGTTTCCAGGGTGCTAACAGATAAAGCATTGAACATCCCAATGCCCGATACAGCTATTACAATAGCCCAGGTCTTACGGTCACCTGCGGTTGATTTGGCGACAAAACGAAAAATATTGGGAAAAGCTCTTGCGACCTGGAACTATTGGAACCAAAAGTTCCTTGAAAGAAGCAAACTTACTTCCCAGGCAAAACCTGAAAAGCAAAGGCCTGCACAAGCTGTTGAGAAAAAGGCCAGGAACAGCAGCACATTCCATGAATTTCTTGAATTTCTCGCTGGTTTAACCGAGCCGGTAATAGAAGGTATAGATTTCCTGAAGCAGAAAGCATTATTAGAGTATGCCCAGCAGGTCGTAGAAGGCAATATAGTACAAATTGAAGTTCAGCCTGAACAAGCTAATAACCCTGAAACAGTCGCAGAACCTGGAGTAGAAAAAGCCAAAGCAAAACCTGCCGAAACTGCGGAAGTATCACCGCTTCAGTTAATATATGTCGAAGCACGCAGGCTGGAAGCAGTAGATTTGCTTGTAAAATGCGGGATGGAAAGGAAGGATGCTGAAAATACAGTGGACAAATATAATAATGAGTTTAGGCAGGGAAAAATTAAAAACGATGATATTAAGTCTTCTCTGGTAGCTCCGGATTTAAACGATGAGATAATAGGAAAAATAGATGATGCTGTCCGTGAGTTATATAAAACCGATGTAAAGCAGGCTACTGCAATTGCAGCTATGAATTATATAGGCTCAATGTATAAAGGCAGTTATGCATTTTATGGCAATGCAGCTGTTGCATTTGCCTGGTTTATAAAAAGTCAAAATAATCCTTCAACCGCAAAATCTGCAATTTATATTTACAATGCGGCGCTCAATAATTTTGAAAGAATGCTCAAGGACCCTGATGTCCCGACAGGAGATGAATACCAGACTTACCGGACTATGAGCCAGCTATGCAGTGATATTAGTGAAATTGCATTTAAAACAGGCGACACTGCTCAAGCAAAAGATTATTCCGGCAGAGCGGTTGAATATACCAGAAAGTCTAAAGGATATGCAGCAGGAGCAGCAGCAGCTGCTCCTGTTAAGGATCAATCTGCTTCAGCTATGCTTAAAAGAGGCAATACTCTGGCGGGTATAGGCAAATATAAAGAAGCAAAAACTTGTTATGAACAGGCAATTACGCTTTCCGAAAAGGCCGGAGATAGTAATGATATGCTTATCATCCGGGGTGATGCATTAAATGCGCTGGGTTGTTTATATCGAGAAATAGGAGATTTAAAGAAAGCCGAAAAAGTCCATTTACAGGCCTTGACAATAGGTAACAGTATAGACGACTACAGGATGAAGGCTGTAGCGCTTGGTAATTTAGGCCTTGTAGAACTTAATAATTCTAATTTTAAAAAAGCAGAAGATTATATTGAACAAACGATACAAATCGCCAGGGAAAACGATGACAAAAAGAAGATAGCTGTTGGTTTGCATAATCTCGGGACCGTTCAAGAAAAAATGGGAAAGCTGGATAAGGCAGAAAAATCACATGAGGAGTCTATTAGGATTGCCAAAGACAATAATCTTGCCAGAACTGAAATGATGACATTAATTGATCTTGGCAGTCTTTATAGAACAAGAGCTAACAATGATAAAGCTAACCGTAAAAGTTTATTGGCTAAATCCATAGATTTTCAGGATAGAGCCATAGCAATCGCAAGAGCCCTTGGAGATAAGGGACAGGAAGCTGTTGCTCTTTTAAACAAAGCAAATTCCACAACAGATTTAGGCAAATTTACAGAAGCAATAACTTCCTATAATCAGGTTCTTTCAATAATGCAGGAACTGAATTTTGAATCGAATGATACAACCTGGCGTGTTCATCTGGGCCTAGGTCAGTTATATTACACCATGGACAATTATGATGAAGCTTTGAAAAATTTCTCTAAATCGCTTGAATTGATAAAAGAAAAGGTAAAAGCCTTAAATATCAGAAATGACGATGCGGGTTTCTGGAATGAACATGAGATGGGATATTATTGGATGATTTGGGCCTGCCTGAAAAAAGGCGACTTGGAAAATGCTTATAAATATCACTTGGAAAATCTCGAGATACTTGCTGCTGCCCCAAATGAAAATCCCGAGGCAATTGAATATTTGAAAAAAATGACTAAAGCAGGCCTTGAGGAATATTACTTCCAATATAAAGCGTACCTATTTAAAGAAGAAGCTGCCCCGGCGGCTCCAACAGCAGGAGTGATTAATAATTTAAACGAATTAAAGGACGGGCAGTATGTGGCGCTGGATATCGGTATTTATCAAGTAAAGATAAATACCGGCAAAATTTCGTTCGTAAATGCTGACGGCGAGTATGCGCCTTCTGACACAAAAGCCGGCGACGTCAAAGAAGTGCTTAAGCCCGCTGACCCCCGGGTACAGGCATTCGAACTGGTTATGGCAAAAGTAAAAAGAGCAGCGTCAGATCAAGCTCGCACCCGGCAAGCAGCTTCAGCTGAACCGCAGGCAAAAACCGCAGAGAAAATACCTTTTGCCAGGTTGCTTAATTCGGATGCTGTTCTGGCTCAAGACGGCAGGCTTGGCAAGATCCTTAACATCAATAAGGTTTGGGGAAGCCTCGAAGCTTCGGAAAAAGCGGAACTGGTAAGGCAGTTAACAGAAGTTGACTATGATGCATTTAAATGGACGGACCGTTCGCTTTTTGAAACAAACAAAGCGGATTGGATGAAAAAGTTATCCGATGTGGACCAAAACATATATGTTTTATTTGACAATAATGGAGCAGTTAAAGGTTTTAGCAGAGTTGAAGAAACTCCTAATGATAAGATTGTTGTGCTTGACAGGATAGCTGCTTATCAAAAAGACAACGAAAGAGGCAGGGGGACTTTTTTGATGGATACGCTTTTAGGGCAATTAAAAGCTATGGATAAAAAAGAGGTAAGCTTAATGCCAGTAGATGAGGCAGCTACGAAATATTATATTTCTTATTTAAAGGAAAAGGCATATTATAAAATAGATTATGGTTATTTTATTATTCACCTGGACACTTTTAAAAATCTTACCCCTGAACAATTAAAAGAAAACAATGATAATTATAAGGCCAATAGAAATGTGGGTAAATTTATAATAATTAATGGGGTTGTCTGGGTTATTAACCGAATATGGCCTGATGGAAAGGTCCAAATTAAAGATGCAAACCCTGAAGACGACGAAGAAGTAACTGAAAAGACCATAAATCCAAGTGAAATACAAAAAATTTACGAGACAAAGGAGAATGCAGAAGCAGCGGTTCATCCTGCCTCGCCTCTTGCAGCTGCAGCTGAAGTTCTGAAAGCAGCACTTCCTATTCCTGATTTAGGTGCACCTGCTGGTGCTCCAAAAGAAGAAGCACCGGCTCAGCCTGAAGTCAAACCAGCAGGAGAAAAGAAAAAAACATTAAAAACTATCAAAAAGGCTTTTTCTGTAAAACATGAAGACAAAGTAGCATTTACAGGTAGAGTAATTGAGGTTGACGGGCAAACAATGACAGAATATCTCGGCCAAGATGGCGCTGTGTTTATGGCATTGCCCGGAGATTGTAGTGATAGCGCAATAGGTATGGCTGCTAACTCGTCCGATGGCAGTAGTTCTTTAGGTTTGGCAGGAAATAGTAACAAAGCAGGGGCTAGTATTAAAGTCAGCAAAGAAAGTAAAATATTGGGCGCTACTTCGTTGCAAGATAGGCAAACCGGCTTAAATATTGATGTAAGAGATGGGAAATCCACAGTTAGTTTTAAAGAAGATAGTTATTCGCCTTATTCAATTAAGGTTTATGAAGTAAATGGAGAAATCAACCAGATACTTAATGTTACTTCTTTAACTGACGGAACAATACAAATAGAATTGGCTGATAAGCAAGGCAATCACTACAATATCATTGTACCTGGCTATAAAAACTCTCAAGAATTCAAAACCTTTGTTTCTGCAGTACAAGCCCGTAAAGCTAATCAGAGGGACGCATCATTGGCGCAAAGCGCTCTTAACGCACAAAATGCTTTAGCAGGAATAATTAAAACCAAAGTAGAAATCAGCAAACAGGTTGAAGCAGAGGTGAGATATGCACAAGAACAGCCAAAAACTCCTATAAAAGTGTCTAAGCCTGAAGTCAAACCGGCGCCGGATGTTCAAGCTGTTGTAGCCAGGGTAATAGGAAGGGCTAAAGAACTTGATAAAACTATGACAGATGCTGATATTTTGAAAATAGTTGATGCTCATATTAATCTGGCTAGTAAAGGTGCAGATACGCTTATACATAAAATTAGCGAATACTCTAATACCGTTGATATAGCTTTTACAGAAGCACCGGAAGAATTTAGTGCCCTGCGTCAAAATCAATTGCTCCTAATGAATGTTCTTAGAGCTATGCAAAAGCAATTAGCTCAGGCGGTTTCCGCAGCTGAAAATGCTAGGAAAAATTCTGAAAGGCTTGCGCAAGCGCAAGCTGCGGATGCTGCAGCAAAAGTCGCAGCAAGAAAGTCAAAACTTATTGATTCTTTTGTTACAAGGTTTAGAGATGCTGTTGGCAGCGCTCCCAATGACGCAGAAATGAAGGAGATACTTAGAATTGCAGATAAAGCTGCCAAAGACCTATCCCAAATGGGGGAAGCTAATACGGAATTTGCAGCATTGACTCATCGTGTATCGCAAGCAAAAGCTGCGGCAAAGCAGGCTGCTGCGGCTCAGGCAAGAAAAGCGCTAAGGCCCGGGTATAAAGAAGTCACGGTAAGGCTAAAACCCGGACAAAAATTACAAGGTATAGGCTATATATATGATAGTGAACCTCACACCTATATAGATGAGAATACATTTACACTGGAAAATAATTCAGACAGTGACAGAGTAGTGAGTTTTTATGCCAGAGATAATTATAGGGTTTTATGGAATTCTTCAAAGCCTGCAGACAGGGTTTACGGCAGGGTAGGTTTCGGTACATCTTTAACTGCTACGATAGATCTTGCAAGAAATCCAATAACGATACAGACCGGCGGACAAACTCTAACAGTAACCCCTGCCTATGCGATCTTTACAGGTAATGTAACGCCGGTTTTCGGTGAAACTGCTTTCCAGGCCTGGGCAAGAAAAACAGGTTTTGTCACGTTTGAAATAAGGAAGGAAGGCAGCGACCTTGTCGTACGGGACGAAAAGAATAATGTCGTTAAAAGAGGAACAAATTTAGAGCTGTTTTTTGAAGGGGTCATGTATAAGGCGGTAAGGAACCAGGATGGAACATATAATTTGACGGCAGTAAACGAGCAATCAGGGAATGTCTGGTGTATTGATTATCCAAGCATTAGTTATGAAACGGATAGCACTAAAAAGGCCCAGAACCTTCTTTTCGGGCAGAGCTTAGCCTTCCATGAAGGCATGCAATATTCTTTTTATAATGAAAGCAATGAACCTGTATGGTTCAGCATCGATAAAATCGAAGGCACGGAAAAAGGATATACGATAACATATATGGGTAAAGATGGGGCTCGTACAACATCTGATTTTTTTAATGACACATATAATTTATATGGATTAACTATAACAAGGGACAAACAAGGAAATTTCAGCATAGTAAATTCAAATTATGAAAACGGAAAAGATATAGGTTATGCAGAGGGCAGTATTTCTACCCCCAAAAAAGTAACCCCTTCCCAGCCGGCTGCACCTGCCCTGGCGCCGGCTATAATCACTGAACGCCCCAAGGTAGGAAGATGTATAGCTCAGGGTGATGTTCACGGAGAATTGGACGGCCTGATAGAAAACCTGCGCCAGGCAGGTTTAATAAGGCAAGTTGAAAAAGTCGAGAAAAAGGGTTTGCTTGGCAAGAAAGTCGTCACTTTGCAATGGGAATGGATAGGTACAGATGTTGAATTTGTTCAAATGGGCGACATTATTGACAAGGGGCCGAAGTCGGTTGAAGCATATAAATTCATGCAGGATATGCAAAAGCAGGCTAAAGCCAAAGGCTGTAAAGTGGTCCGCCTTTTGGGTAATCATGAGTTGGCGATATTGCAGGGGAATTATCAATTTGCCGTACCGGAAAGAGAACTTATAAAAACAGTAAAAAGTGAAGCTGAATTGGAAGCGAAAAAACAAGAACTTAGGAAACAAGCAGATGAAATAAGAGCCCTATTAATTCAAGATATAAAGGAAGGCAAAGTACAGGCGGCTCATGTTTACGGGGACAGGCTGTTCATTCACAGCGGATTGACTCCGCTTGTCGGGATAAAAATAATCAGAGGAATATTAGATGATAAGGGTGTTCCCAGCGTCAATGACCTGTTTAAGAAGATAGCTGTAGATGCTCTAAATAAGGGAATGCTGCAAAAGTTCCCTCAGTTTAGTAATCTAACGCCTGCAGATATAAATAGTATGACTGCAGATCAATTGGATCTTATTATAGCGAACATCGGCATAACGCTTGAAGATATAGTCAGGCAGGCTAACCTGACTATAAAGCTGGAAGATATAGCATCAAGCATTAACACGGTATTTACGGATTGTGTTGTTAATTTCAATGATTTTAAACATAATAGCCATCCGATTTTTTGGATTCCACCCGAGCGCTCCGGTCCCGGTTTCACTCCTGATCCTGCCGGAGGTATATTCTGGGCTGATTATAGTAAACTCTCGATGTCTCTTGGAATAAAACAAGTTGTAGGGCATACTCCTGAGATTACTCCTGAAGGGGAAAAGATAAAAGGCCAGAAAGGCAGGATGTCAGCGGATGCGGGTCTGATAAATATAGACGCCGGTTTGACCGAATACTACGGCGGAAACAATATTTTCCTGGAAATAGATGCAAATAGCAATAAAATTAATTTATGGAACAAGGCTGGTACAGGCTGGGAAAAAGATAAAGCCCTAGATTTTATGCCTGCCCAGCAGGCCGGCGGGCAGAAAATGTCGGCGCTCGGAGCGGGCGTGGCTATGGTGCTTGAAGCTGTTGAAAAAACCGTAAACCCGGCCGGGCCTGTTATTAAAAAAGAAGCGGTTGAGCTGGCAAAAGCGCTTATTGAATTGTTCAGGTCGCAGAAGTGGGGAAAGAATGTAACCAGCGATGGGAAGTACAGCGAAATCATTAAATTAAAAGCATCATTGGCATCAGAGGGTATCACTGACATAGAGATATGGGAGAACCCGAAGCTGATCCTGGATAAAGCCCATTACGCCCTTGCTACCATAGACGGCAATACCTTAATATTAAATTCAGTTTTAGCGGATGCTCTCCTGCGTGCGCCTCCGAAAGGCCACAAAGCGTTATTAGAAGCCCTTATTACGCTTGCTCAGCATGAAAAGCTGGAAGACGAAGCATTAAATAAACCCGGCTCAGCGATATATGACGCTTTTTCAAAATATATCGAACCGCCTGAAAATATTGAACTGTCTGCTAATAGAGGTTTGCTGCGCGAAGCCTATACAGCGGCTTATAAAGAGGTTACAGGACAGGCTTCTCAAACAGGAGCGGAGGTTGACACCTTAATCTCTAATGCACTAACCATGGTTACTGCCGGTATGCCTTTATCTTTTGCATTTGACGTAATCAAAAATAAGGCAAGAGAACTGGCAGAACGGACTATAGCAAAAGATAAAGAAGACCTGGTAAATGCCCTATCAATGTGGGCATTTGTTAATGAAAAGAACCTGGTTTCTGCCAAGCAGGGTTTAGAAACCCGGATACCTGTTCCCATACAAGGCATAGAAGACCTGCTAAAAAAACATAAAGATAAATACGGCGAAAAGGCAAAGCAGTTGGAAGCCGAGATGAAGTTAAAAGGACAGCAATACCTTGATGCCTCTTCCAAAAAAGACACTCCTCAGTATATCCTGGATGAACTTCACAATGATTATCAATTGGCTGAACAGCGTTTGTTTGCCGCTGTAGCAGGGTATCTGATAGCTAATGAAGACAGTGCGGTTATTAAGTCTATTATTTTGCGGTACCATGAACTGGCAGATACCGGAAAAGACAGAGAAGCAGCTCTTGTGAAGTCTATAATAGCCAAAGGAGCCAAGTCTTGTGCAGCACTATCAAGCCTGGGCGAGCAGGATATCGCAGAGCAGATAGCTCAGCAGCAAACACCCGTACAGCAGAAAGCTGCTGCGCCGGAATTTGATTTTTCGCTCGGTTCGCTTGAAATGCGCACTGCTCTTGAAAACAAAGTATCAAAAGCTTACCTGGATGCCGTTGAGGAGCATTTAAAGGCATCGGTTCAGTCCTTGTCTCATCAAAGCTTTAACAGAGTTATCCTTGTAGCTGATCCGGTTAATTCAATACCGAAAATGGTCCAGGGACTGGGAACCAATATGCCCGCAGTTTCTGTTAAGGGCGAAAGGGCAATGTATACTGTCCAGGTAACAATGCCGGACGGAAGTATACAGAATATCTTATTTATAGATGCCCGTTTTGTAGGTGATTCGGTATCTTTGTATAACGTTTCTCCGGAGCTTGCGTTTGAGTATATGGACAATCATATTATCAAGGCAGGCTATAAGAGGAATGCCAGCATACCTATGCTAAACCGCGATGATTTAATGCCGCTATCCCTGATAATGGAACAACTGCAGCTCCTGCCCAGGGCCGGGTTAAGGGCAGCTGCAATGCAGTACTGGAATCAGACCCATGTCTATAACCCGAATTTTGCACCTTCGATGCCTGCAGGTACGGTACATAAAGCGATAGAAAAGGACAAAATGCAGTATAGGCGCGGTTTATATGATGAAATAAAAGCAGCGGCATCGAGTGAACCGAGTGCAATAACAACCCTGCTCAGGAGCCTGCAGGTAGAAAATATGAGCGAAGATGAATTATGGCAGTTTGTAAGCATAATGACTGATACTATAGCGGATATAGACAGGGAGTATGCCAAAGCCAAAGCTGCACAGTCAGGTACGGTTGCGGCAGCGGCAACAACAGCAGGAGCATCCGTTGTAGATATTGTTCGCGGACTTGCAGGACGTAAAACGCCTATTCAAGCTCCTCCTGCGGCCCGGAAGAGGCAGGCTGTCAAAGAAGTATCTTTGGGAACGGTTTCTTTAAGAGAATTGCTGGCTGTACCTGCTGCCAAAATCAGCGAGTTTAATGGAGATATAGGCAGATTAACCGTTGTAATTGACAGCGTATTGAAAGAAACCGGTTCCGAACTTACAGAGCAAAAAAGGCTTGAACTCTTCAGAGAATTGAGGGATTATTTGAAAGCAGGCAGTTTTACTACTGCTGACCCTCAAATACAAAGGATGGTTGTCCGGATCATGACTTTGCAGTTTAAAATTTTAGACTCTATGAATATCCCGGCACAAACGCACCGTGCCATACTGTATTATGCAAATACTGCGCAACTGTTATTATTGGAATTGGGAGATTCCGTAAAATCAAGACAAACACTGTTTTTTGACCTGCTCAACGCTCCTCCTGCAGCCTGGCCGTCTATTATTTATACGCCTCAAACAATGAGTGAAAATGGGCTTACAATCGCAATAGTATTCCTTTATTTACACAGGGATGACAGCCAGATATCTAAGGAAGCGATGGACACTGCGGCGAAAGTAGTAGCTAATTTAGGTTTGAGAGAAGGTAAAGGCCTTACACCCTTGAGCATGCAAAAGGCATTTGTTCAAGCAGGGTTAGATGCTCCGGATACTGCCAACGCGGCTGCTCTTATCGGGCATTTGACAATAATGGCTGCTCTTGCCAATAATATTGAAATAGAGCTGGCCGGAAAAGGGTTACCGTCTGTTGTAAAATCCAAATATGAATTACTTGCCGTAGAGTTGTTGAAAGGCCAGGCGACTTCCGGGCATATCCAGGATATATGTAAAATGATGTTTCCTGATGCAAAAGGAATCGAACAAATCAGCGATTATTTAATGTCTTTTAGAGAACCTTATAAAATCCTTTCAAAAAGTGTCGTCGGGTTTACCGAGTTATTGGCCCCTATAGAACAGCCTGCTGCTTTGCAAGGTAGCGAAGCAGTCCCGGGAAAAAAAGAAGAGGCAGAACTTCCCAAGGAAGCCCTGCCGACCATACCGGCAGAGTTTATTGCCGGCGGCGAAGTACAGGTGTTATTAGAAAGATTCATCAAAAAGGGCGATGTCAAAAAAATAGTAAGTGCTTATAATCATATAGTGAAAAATGGGCTGAGTTACGAAGAATTGGAAAAGGTACTGCCGCCTTATATAAACGATGATATTATAGACAAGATCCATGATGCTTTATTCCAACTCTATAGCACTGATCAGGACCAGGCTATAGCCGCTGCTTTCATTAACCAGATGATGGCCAGGTCCAGGTCTAAAAGTGACGGAATATATAGCAATTGTTCTAATAAGCTGGCCTGGTTTTTAGATCAACAGAAAAAACCTTCACTGGCGCTCTATACGGTTTACTTTTATCAAGAAGCAATAAAAGCTTATGGGAAAATGCTAGGCACACCTGATGCCGAAGGCCAGGAAAAATTAATTTATGGCCTTATAGGCACAGCCTATGTGAACATAGGCCAGGTGTTGGCGGACAAAGGCGAGACTGATAAAGCAGCAGTTTGTTATGAACAGGCGATCACTGTATCAGAAAAGAGCGATAAAAAACGCCAGGCTACCGTTACCGGTGATTCCCTTAATGCTTTGGGCAATATAGAGTATGACAAAGGGAGTTTCCTTAAAGCCAGGGGATTATTCATGCAAGCTTTAAAAATAGCCGAGGAAATGAAAGACGACAGGTTACGGAATGCGGCGCTCGGCAATTTGGGCCTGGTCGAGGATAGAAGCGGTAATTTTGAAGAAGCTGTAAAATACTATGAAAAGGCGCTTGAGATCAGCAGGCAGATAAATCATACACGGGCTACGGCACGCCATTTAAACCATCTCGGGAATGCCTTTTCGGCTCAAATAGGCATATCATCCGACGTACGAGCCAATAAAAAATTAGCCGAACGGGCGGAAAAATGCCATCAGGAAGCTCTTGAAATTGCCGAGAAAAATAATTTTACCGGGACTAAAGGCGGGGCGCTGGATAACCTTGCCATGGTGTATGCTGACATGGCTAAATTGACATCTAATCCTAATGAACGCGCAGGCTTATTTGCCAAGGCGGTAAGGTATCACAGGCGGGCCATAGAAGTTGCAGAAAATTCGGGAAATACCGCTGCTACTCATCTTCTTAGTCTGGGCAATACTTTAAAAGATTCGGGCAATACCGACGAAGCCCTGGCAGCCTATAAACAGGCTCTATCAAAACTGCAGGGAGCGCAATTGATTACGGATGATACGACCTGGCGCATTTATTATGCCATGGGTAAATTGTATTATGAAGCAGGTTATTATGAAGCGGCTTATGAAAAATATCTTAACTCACTGCGCCGGATAGAAGACCGGGCAGTAGCCTCTAATGTCAGCGCCAGCGATATGGGCTACACGCGGGAAACAGGTATGGTATTTTTTTATATGGTTTTAGCGTGCCTGCGTAACGGTGATGTAAAAACAGCCTTCGAATACCATAAGCGATATCTCAAGCTAATGACTCTTCTGAAGGGAGTTTCACCTCAGCAATTGATAAAACTTATGGGCGTAACGGAAGGGAACATTTCTGGGATTTATTTTAAATCAGAAGAGGCGCAGGGTTCCACACCCAAAACCCAGCCTGCTTCAGGCCGGGCAAAAGGTGCTCTTGGTGCTTTGGGTAAAGCTGTATCTTCCGCGCTCGGGCGTACGGCAAAGAAGCCTGCTGATGTAAAGGAAGAGCAGTTCGATACTGCTGCTGACCAGCAGATACAGGACGCAAAGACGACCATTGAGAATATAATCGCAGAGCTTGGCAAATACCCTCCTTATAATGTACCTGCTGACAAAAGCGCTGACATAGAGAAAAGGTTAAGGCAGATAATAGACGATTTTTCATCAGTTGTTGACCCTGCATTGGCGCAGAACAGGGAACTTACGCACTTTGAAGCAAAAATGTGCCATCTGATATCCCTGGCCTACAGCCATCTGGTAGAAATAACCGACCCTAAAGAATTAAGCGTGGTCAATAATTATTACAGCCTTTCCCTGAAGTATTTAAATCTGGCTCTTAAAGATACCAGCCATCCGGATTTCTGGAAATTTAAAGTATGGGAAGCGGAGCTACATGCAGAGTTGGCAAAGGTTGTGGAAAGGTATTTACAGCCCCTTCCTTCCATGAGTAGGGACGAAGTGAAGAAAGAGCTTATTTCAATGAAAGCTAATTACCAAAAGTCCAACAAGGTATTCAGCGAGCTGGGGATATATATACCGCAGGATATATGGGCTAAGCAAGGTTATGACGTATATTCAAGGACACGGCAAACAGAAACTGCAAATTTTTATAATAACTGTACCGGCTTATTGCAGAAGCTGGATACGGAATATGCAAGCTATACAGATGAAGAGCTGGTAAAAGCCGTTGCAGAGGAATTGTTAATTACAAAAAAGAAGTTATACGCATTTGAAAAAGGCGACGATACTGAAGTAATAAATAACATTATTGCAAAACTCAATGAATTAAGAAACAGCGAGCCGCGGATTACCCAGACTCTTATTGATTATATCAGCAGTCTGGGCCAGTATGTTATTATTGCCGGCGGTATACGGGCTGTGGAAACTTTGATGGATCATTCTTTGCCTTTAACACCGGATGATAGGAAAAGAATGAAGATAATGATAGCGGATGCGTATGTTACGGACATAAGATCAGGCAATTTCATAGCTCTTAACGACCTAAAAAACAAGGTCCCTGACATAAGCGCTGAAACTTTAGTAAAGATGGCACAAAAGTATGCCAAGGTTTCTCTTAACCGCAGGGAGCTTGCGGCTGTAGGTACTGAAGGCGGTAAAAAATATAATCTAGGCCTGCTTGGCGAGTTTGACGGCAGTAATAATAAAGTGCTTGCGCAGACTATTAACAGCGATGGGACACGCGAGTTTGTTGTTATAAGCAAGATAGAGGTAAAAGACGGCGTACCCATGGTAACGTACGGCACTCTTGAGAGATGGAAAACAGTGAGTGCTGAAGAATTAAACAAGCGTTTTACAGGGCTTGTATTAGTTCAGTATCCTGACCAGCTCGGAAAACCTATACCATTCACCCCTGCACCGGCCGTGGAAGCAGAGACTCCTGTTCCTGGGCAGGATTTACAATTGGCTGATGAGTTAAGCTCGGCATTTGTAAAGGCCTATGAGGCAATTGCAAAGGATCTTCCTACAATAGATGATAACATCAAACAGTTAATTGCAGATACTGTTAAGTCAGCTTCTACAGGTGTGCCTTTGCCTCTTCTCATTGAATCTGTCAAAGCTGCGGCAGAAAAACTGGCAAGGGAAGCTGTAAATGCGGCCAAGGAGCCCGCTCTTGAGGCAAAGCCGCTTACTTCGTCAGAAATACTGTCACAAACATGGCCTGCGGGCGGAAACTTGAACTTTATTGCAGGCAAGGAAGTGCTGGCCTTATTAATACAATGTAATATCAAAGAGGCTGATGCCAAAAAAATAGTAACTGCCTATAATACTGTTGTGAAAGGCCAGATAACTCCCGAGAAGCTGGACCAGCAGCTTGGGAATATCCTGCCGTCCTACATAGACTCAGCTATGTTAGACAATATTTATGATGAAATAAATAAACTTATGAGCGCTAATCCGGAACAGGCTATAGCGGCTATGTTTATTAACCAGGTTTTATCTAAGTTTAAAGGCGATACCCGCTGCTACGGCTCTTCAAGTAATTTATTAGGATGGCTTTTAAAGAATAAACAGGACTCTTCAAGAACGCCCTATGCAATTTATTATTATCAAGAGGCCATAAAAACTTATGAAAGCGGCCTTGAATTATTGCCGGCTGAAGGAATGGATGAACATACCAGGGAAACAAGTGAATTATACTATGGCCTTGTAGGTGAAATGTATTTGCGGTTGGCTGATCTCATGGGAAGAGACGGTGATACCGCCAAAGCAGAGGCTTGTTTTAAACAGGCAATTGCTGTGTCAGAAAAGACTGATAAAGTAAAGAAATCTGCAATCCTTAGCGAAGCCTATAGTGGTATCGGTTTAGGCGGGATATATTATGCTAAAAGAGATTTCAAAAAAGCTAAAGAATTATATACCGAAGCTTTACGGTTGGCAAATAATGACAGATTAAAACGTTTAGCATTCAGCTCTTTAGGCCAGGTTGAGGAGAAATTCGGGAATTTAGAAGCAGCCATAAAATATCATGAACAGGCTCTAGAAAAAAGCAGGCTGGTAGGCAGTCCGAAAGCAACAGCAGGCCATTTAGAAGATCTTGGTATTGCCCTTAGCGGTCATGCTCAGCAATTGGCTACCCAAGGCAAACAATATCGAGAAAAATCAACTGAGTTTTTTAACAGGGCTGAAAAATGTTATTTAGAAGCTGTGAAAATTGCTGATGAAAATAATCTTATTGGAACTAATAATGCAATAAGCAACCTTGGTATTTTGTATTATGATTGGGCTAGATTGACATCTGAGACAAGTGAAAAGAAAAAATTATTAGCTCAGGCTATAGAGTATCAGGGGCGGGCCGCAAAAACTGCAGAAAGCTCCGGGAATACGCTTAAGGAAGCTATTTGTCTTCTTAATCTTGGCAATGCCTTAAAAGATTTTGGCAATATAGACGAAGCATTGAAAACCTATAAACAGGCTCTGTCAAAACTACAGGGTTCTAAAGTAACTACGGATGATACGTCCTGGCGCATATATTATGCCATGGGTAAACTGTTTTATGAAAAAAAGGAATATAATTCAGCTTATGATTGTTATTATAATTCTATAAAACAGACAGAATCCCGGACAGCAGCCTCTAATATTAGCGCTAATGACGCAGGCTATTGGGCAGATAAGATGCCTTTATATTTTAATATGGTTTTAACATGTCTGCATATGGATAATATAGAAAAAGCTTTGGAATATAACAGCGAGTATAAAAAAATATGGGTTTCATCGGGAAATTCTGACAAGGAATTCAATGCTATTACTAAGGCTAACATTCGTGAGCGTTATTTTGCAGCAGAAAAAGCCCAGGCTGTTCCAGGCCAGGCAAAAGATGTTCTTAGGGTTTTTGGAAAAGCTGTAACTTCTGCAATTGGGCATACGGCCAAGGCGGCAGAACAAGAACCCAAATCAAAACCTAAAGCTCCTGCGCAAAATACCCAGGTAACAGAATCAGCGGTACTGAGAATAAATCTTAATGAGATAAGAGATTATTTTATAAAAGATGCCAAGGAAACTTTTGGTTTTTCTGAACAAGACATAGTCGATGCTATTAACAGATTAGCGTTACAAAACCCTGAAAAGGCTATAGAAATAGTATTTAATGCTGCCCAGAAAACTGATGCTGCCTTTGCTTTAAAAGAGGCATTTCTTCATTTTGAGCTAGATAAAGATTACTTTATGGACCATACCAACGTATATAACGTCATTATTAAAGATATATATGATAAATTAATACAACAGAAACAAGCACAACAGACAAAAACTCCTGAAACGACTACGCTCCCGGCGGCTGCCCCTCAACCTGCAATTGTGTCGATAGCGGTGGGCAATTATGTAACAATTGAAGGAAGTGTATGGAAAATTGATAGGATATGGCCGGACAAAAAGATACTGCTTACAGATGCATATCCTGAAGATGAGGAAGAAGTATCTGAAAAAACAGTAGGTTTAAGCGAAGTGCAAGGGGTTTTCACTACTAAAGAGGAGGCAGAAGCATCAAAGAAAGGCCATGCAACTGCGCAGGAAATAATTAGGGGACGGAGTCAACTTGTCAATTTAACAGGTTCAAAAACCGACTCTGGCACAGCCTTGACCCTTCCCGCGAACCGCCAGGCTGCGGATGAATTAAGGAATTCTTTAAGAAAAGATAATATAAGTAACAAGGCATTGAATTGGCTGTACAACCGTGGATATGTAGAGTTTAGGGTTGGGTTATTTGTAGGTAAAATAGAATTTTTCAGGACGCTTAATCCCCTAGAGTTCTTTAAAGACCATTACAGGGGAGTAGGAGCGTACGAACGCGGAGAAGTTCTAAGAGCGCTTGGTATAGGAGCAATATGGGCAGGTATGCTGGGTGCCGGGACACTGGCATTTTTGGCGAGTTTAGGCTTGGGTCTGCCGTTGGTTAGTGTATTAATAGGTATAGCGGCAGGTGTTGCGGGGAACATCATTACCCACGGGGTATATAATACCATATTTACATATGCACCTCTTACGCTCGGCCGTTATGCACAAGAGGAAGCGGAAAAGCGTTATACCTCCGATGAAATTATTAGAGATATAGAAACGCTGCTTGATTTCTATAGAGAGACTATGGCGGCAAACAAACCAAATCAGGCTAAGCTGAGAGATTTCGAACTTTTAAGAGATGGTATAAAAGAGGTGTTGAGTAAGAAACGATATATTCCTACAGGGTGGGGACAGAAGTTGAATGACTTATCTGCAAAAGTAGAACGAGCTATAAGACAGATAAACACCCAACCTGGAGTTCAGCTTGTAGAAGAAGCTGCGAAGCCTGCCTATGAAACTGAGGATAAAGGTGGAACAGTCTCTACTAGGCCAAGAGATTATTATTCAAGGGGCACTATATCTGATGAAATACAAACTATATCTTTGAGTATAGATGAGATTATGAGGCAAAAAGTGCCGGGTGCAAATAAGATAGCGGCATTAGAGAGAATCAAGCCTAAAATAGATGCCATCTTAGGCGGCAAATCCGGCACAGTAACAGGGACAGAGAGGTTGGAATTAGGCAATTTATTAAACAGGATAGAACAATTACAGGCAAGCTTAAAACAGGAAGCAAAACCTGCGCCTGCTCCTGCAAAAAAGAAAGGTTTTTTAGGTTTGAGCTTATTTGGTTCGCTGCATCAGATAGCAAGGGATAAGGCTGCGGCAAGCACCGGCATCAAGAAAGTGGGGTGGAGTACAGCAGCAGTGCTTACAATAGGCTGGTCAACGCCCTGGCTTGCGGCTATAACCGAGACGCTAGGGTTAAGCCTGTTATATCCTGTAGTACTTGGATTCGACCCGACCGGGCTTAGCTGGATAGTAATAGCAGTTGTATTTGCCATAATACATCCGGACAATTTTATCGGAAACAGGAGTTTTAAGGATTTTGCAAAGAAAACAGGAAAAAGGATAGGAGCTTCGCTTATTGTGGTGGGCTTACCTTTTATATTTGGACAATCTCAATTTGAAGCAGCAATTGCAAGCCTTGCGGGGCATTTACTATGGAACGTAATTGCCAAGCCTTTAGGCCAGCCTGAGCTGGATTTAGGGTATGTTGGTGCCGGCGGCGCGGCCCAAGAAACAGCTGATATTGCAAGCCAGGTTCCAGCACCTGCCGGGAAAACTGGTCAAAAAGCAGAAACTGCCGTCAGAGGAACAGCGGTTCCCGCAGCAGCCTCAGATTGGATAGCCGAAGATCTTTGGCAGAAGTTTTGTGAAGAAAACAGAGGCAGGCCTCCCCATATAATAGAGTATAAGGGCCCTATTAGTGTTATGGATAACGCAGTAAATAAACAACTTGTCTCCCTAAATCCTGATGACCTTGCCTGTATTATTATGGAATCAAGAGGATCCGATATAATTCACCACAAAATTGTAGTAGGAAAAGTTAAAAATCTAATGCCCATAGAATTTGTAAATATCCGGATGAAAAAAGGTTTCCCTTTTTCATTTACTATGCATTCTGAATACTCTGTCAGGGGAAATGTTTTATACCTTGAATATGCCAGAATCAAGGATAGCTTAAAAGGGGAACACCTCTTCTCAAAAACAATGGAAAAAAATGTTACTACTTTAAGTAAAAAATATCCAGGGAGTAGGTTTGTATCTATTCCTTTACAGGCTTCTATGGAACATTTATTGAAAAAATACTATGGAGCAAGAATTGCTGCTAGAGATGAGATTTCACACCTCACTCAACTTTTTAATAATCTTGTAGAGTTGCCTGATGGAACTGTTATGATCGGCGAAACGCCCCGATATGATGAAAAATTGGGCCGGGTAATCCTTCCTGAAATAAAAACCCCCGGTTTTAATATCAGCCACTTCCCAAGTATTCCCGGCCTTACCAATGAACAAATTACAAAAATTCTTGATATTTTATCACAATATGACGATATTGATAATGTTTATCTATATGGGGATAGGGTAAGAGGCGACTCTGGAAAGTTAGAAATGTATATTACGCTAAGTGATAGGCAGGATGAAAGATATGTTGAAAGAATACAAGAAAGAATTAGAATGGTAATTAACGTTGAAGTAGAAGGTTACCCGCCCATGAAAGATGTTGCTCTGGATATTGTAGTAAAATTTTTAGCGCAACAAAGTAGTGTTATTCAAATTATGAAGGATGGCAAAATATTAGATACTCCAAAAGTTTTTACGGAAAAAGGCGAACAAAAACCCTCTGAGGCTGCTACGACGCTTTTAACCTTGGACCTTGGCAGGTGGCTTGGGTTTTCTGACCAGAAGACGAGGTTATTGCTTGCGCCGATTGCCGTATGGGAAAATGTGGTTATGAGCTTTGCGCCGTTCCTGTTCGGGAAGATACACGAGCAGTACGATGCCGATAAACAAAACAAACTTACAAAATTTGCCTGGCTGAATGCGGTCATCTCGCTTGCTGCCGGGTTGGCGCTTGGTACATTATGGCTGGTAACTGGCATGGGTCCGGTGCTTGCTATAGCCGGTGGATTGATTGTATGGCTTGGCATAATGCCGGTGCTCGGCCACGGGCTGTGGGACTGGGGCCCGTGGGGAAATACGATGTGGCGTGGCAGGATAAATCCCGAGGCTATACCTGCTACTACCGGCAGGTTTGAGTTTATACCTAATGATCAAATAAAGAAAATGATAGCAGATATAGATTGGCTGGGTTTGTATGACACTGCAACATATGCTCAAAACCTGATAGATACAATTATATTGCCGTTTATCGCAGAGGTTCGCAGTAATCGGAATCTTACGCTTGAAGATCAAATAAAAGCTTTGGAAGGAGTGCAAAGGTTTATAGAAGCGGTATTTAACGATCAGGTTCCATTGTTAAAACCGTATTATTTGGGCAAATCCAATATATTGCAGGCTTTCTATTTTAATCAATTATTGCCTACTATAGGACAATTAAAACAAGAACAGCACAAAGAGTCGGCACAAGAAAGAAAAAATGGATGGATTGGAAAGGGTGTGGAGTTGGTTGTTACGGATACACTTGTTAACGCAGCTGGGATTAATGAAATGCTTGGCCGGAATTTAGCTGTAGTTTCCAGAGCGATAACAACTGCAATAATTCCGAATATAAATAAAATAGCGCCGGAAAATATTAAGGAAAGGCAGGAAGACAGAAAAATAACATTTGATGGTAAAATTATAACAATAAGGACATATAAAGGTAAAGTAATACAAACACAAACAGCAGAAGGTGTGGCAGGATTTGCAACATTTAGCGATGACGGGGTTACACTGTCTGTATCAGAAGGTTTCTGGGAACTATGGGATGAGAGACAACCAAGTGATATTACCGATGATGAACTTAGAGTAGTTATTAGACACGAATTTGGCGAAAATAAAGCTCGCCAAGGGAATGATGATGGATTTAACAGATATTTAGAAAATGCCAGGGCACAAATGTCCAAAGAGTTTAAAGATAGTGCTTTTGCAACTAGAGCAGTTGAAGAAATAGCCCAAAATCTACCTATTCAAAATTTCATAAAACTTTACCACGCATATAGGACGTCATTAAATGACGATGAAGCCGAGCTTATCAAAAAAGCAGAACATATGGTAGATTTTGAAATATCAATGATTGATTTTATGCCAACCGATGAAATTATAAGTTTCTTCCCTAGCGTTAAACTGGCCGTAAATACCACAACCAATCTTAGTTATATAATTGACAAAACTGAGTCTGCTCTCAGACAACAACAAAACAAGGAAAATGCTTTAGCCTTGATTAGCCAAGGCGGAGATCTGGCTGAATTAATTTCCGCCATAAAACTTACTCCTATTAAGACTCCGGTTGGCCCCTCATATATAGCCACTGGCGACTTGGTAGCTCCTATTGTTGATGCTTTTGTTCAAGCATCAATAACAATGGATGAAGATAATACAACGGATCTGTTATCTATATCGTTGGAAAAATTGATCGAAGTATGCAGTCAGAATAATGATAATTCGGATAAGGCAACATATGTATTGCGTACCCTTTTACTAAATGATGGCGCTCATCGTATAAGAGCTATTACGATAAACCTTTTAGATAAAATGGAAAAAGAGGGCAAGTATCCCACTAATGGCACAATTAAAGATATTATTTACGGGGTATCAGTTAACGAAACTGATACAACTGTCCTTAAAAAAACATTTGATATCGCATTGAAGAAATTAGAGAGATTGGCAATAAAATCTCAACAGATAAAAACTGCAGATGGATCAAAGGATCCACAATATCAGGCTTATATGGAACTAAACAATATCTTTGTTGATTTTCTGGTATACATCTGCAAAAAAATAAATGACAATGACAGCCAAGCCGGAAAAGAAATGTTACATACTTTATCTACAATGATCGATGAAAACCGGTTTGGCGATGATATTTCTTCGGAATTTGTTTCTAAGATTATGCAAAATACAGGGAATGATCCCCAAATATTAAAATTTATTTTAGGAAAAATTACAGGGTTAGATGAAGATAAAGAGCTGTTAATGCAAATGATGGTGCCAAACGCTCCAATCGGACAAATAATTACCTATTTATCTGAACATGGCTTGGATAATGAGAGGTTGGGGTATTTAATAATACGTGAAAACAAAGCAAATTTGGATTTGTTAAGAAATATTATAAATTCCGATGCAATTGATCCTCGGTTCAGATTTTATGCTTTGACATGTTTTACAGGCCAAGTTAATAAACCAGAAAATGAAGACCAATCAATAAAAGAGATTGCTGAAATGACAGACAAGTTAAGACCATATGCAATACATTTTATAGAGACCATGGTTTCTGCACAGGGATGGAGAGAAAAACTATTTAGTAACTTCTGGCTGCAGGATGAAGAGGCAAAGGTCTATGTAATGGCAGTTATTCTTTCTATGTCAACAATAAAAGATGTACCTCAATTGAATGATCCCGAGACATTCTTAAGAATAATGGCACGCAATAATAAGACTATAATCAGAGAATACCTGGATAATGCATATAGCGACTTTGTATTAGGCGGAAATTTAATGAAAAAGGAGTCAAACAGGTTCTTTTTCCAGACTATAGCCCATGAAGTGGGGCATAACGTTCTTGTTGAACAGGAATACGTTTCTGGAGGATTAAAAGCAAATACATTTCATGAATTAGTTGCTGATTTATGCGCACTTGCATTTTCTGATTTGTTTAAATGGGAAACAGATGAGTTCAAAACTATGCTTAGATTCTCAAGCCTATTTCAGCAGGCAAAAGACTGGTATCAGTTCAATATTAAGGAAGAACATTTGGGTGCCAGGGCTATATTAGTCCTTTTAGAGAAATCATATCCTCTGCATAAATTTAACTGGCCAAGGTTGTTAAATAGTGTTTTATTCGTGTTATATGAAAGAGATATTGATACTGAAAATAATTTGCAAAATTTTATGGACCAAGTGTTGCAGCAATATATCTTTAGTAGAGAAGTATACACCGGATGTTTGAAAAAATCTACAGGATCTATTTTTACAAGAATAATAAGTTCTTTTATGTTTTCACCAAGAGCTAAAGATAGTTTTAACATATTTTTTAGCGGCAACGATGAGTTTGAAGAATTAATAAAGACGATACAAGCCCATGCCACAATTGCTGCCACTACGCCTGCCACATATGAAGTAGGAAGGAAGCTTGGGTTTAGTGATAGTTTTACAAGGAAGTACCTTGCGCCGGTTGCCGTATGGGAAAATGTGGTTATGAGCTTTGCGCCGTTCCTGTTCGGGAAGATACACGAGCAGTACGATGCCGATAAACAAAACAAACTTACAAAATTTGCCTGGCTGAATGCGGTCATCTCGCTTGCTGCCGGGTTGGCGCTTGGTACATTATGGCTGGTAACTGGCATGGGTCCGGTGCTTGCTATAGCCGGTGGATTGATTGTATGGCTTGGCATAATGCCGGTGCTCGGCCACGGGCTGTGGGACTGGGGCCCGTGGGGAAATACGATGTGGCGTGGCAGGATAAATCCCGAGGCTATACCTGCTACTACCGGCAGGTTTGAGTTTATACCTAATGATCAAATAAAGAAAATGATAGCAGATATAGATTGGCTGGGTTTGTATGACACTGCAACATATGCTCAAAACCTGATAGATACAATTATATTGCCGTTTATCGCAGAGGTTCGCAGTAATCGGAATCTTACGCTTGAAGATCAAATAAAAGCTTTGGAAGGAGTGCAAAGGTTTATAGAAGCGGTATTTAACGATCAGGTTCCATTGTTAAAACCGTATTATTTGGGCAAATCCAATATATTGCAGGCTTTCTATTTTAATCAATTATTGCCTACTATAGGACAATTAAAACAAGAACAGATGCAAAGAGAAGGTGGAAAAGGAAGAGGCTTTTCTGGTCGTTTGGGACTGGGTATCGGTACTGTAAAGGATATAGTAAACGCTGTGCTGAGCCTGGCAAAGATAGATGCGGTTGTAAATATAGCTTATTTATCAGCAAGATTAGCCAAGGCCGGGCTTTCTGCTGATGAGCAGGGCGTAAGGTATGCCAGCCATGATGAAACAGGTAAGGTAAAAATAGAGGCTTCGGCAGGGGCTCTTGATAAGCTTGATAGAAAAATAGAAAAAGTCGTGTCTTTTGATTTTGATGGGGTTCTTTCGGAAGTTACACAATATGGAACTGCTGAACTGGTATCCCTGGTAAAATATTGCAAGGAACATGGTATTAAAATTGTTGTTGCTACAACGACAAAGGCTTTAGGAGTTAACGATTTACAAATATTCTCCATGTTGTGCGGTATAAGCACAAGTGAAATTGATATTAATTCCGTAGATTTAAAGGAGGATAAATCAAAGCTGGCTGTATTACACAAGAAGTATCCTGAAGCAGATATAATCCACATTGATGACGATAATACTTTAGCGACGCATGGATACAGCGGTAGGCTCTCCGGGTTGGCAGACATATATAAACGGTTGGAGAAAGATTTAGCTATAACAGCCAGGATAGAGCGGCACGAAAAAATGGAGTTTAATGCGCTGAAAGTCATGGAACTCAAATCCGCTGAAGAGGCACAAGGTGAGGCAAGGCTACTTGCCGGATACTTAACACAGCCGCAGCAGAAAAAAGAGTTTAAGGATGCAACTTACGAGGACTGGCATAAATGTGTAAAAGCAATAGCTGAACAAGCCCTGAAAGCTAATGTATATTCCGGAAGTTTCACGGTGTGGGGCATAACTATTGAAGACGTTACGCCGTACATCAGTGATGCGAAGCTTATCAATGCCATGGAGCTAAACATAATTGATGAAATTATAAATGCCTTAAAAGAACTGGTTCCTGCCGTTGCAGGACAATTAGCCAAAATTTCCGCAAAGGCTGTGCTCGACCAATTAGCCAATGCAGAAGAGCCCGGCGCAGAATTAAACGAAAAGGAAATAAAAGAAACCATTGAAGAATTAAAAACATTTATAGGGGATATTTGCAATAGTACAAGAGAAATAGTAATTAAAGCCCGCGAAAAGGGCGGGGATGCAAAAGATAGAGAAGAATATTTAAACGGTATTGAATCAGCGGTTGCAAGAACAGAACGGTTGATTCCTTCTTTTGACGAACTTTTTGAATTTATAAATAAAGGTAGTCATATTGAGCCGTATATATTTAGTGAACAGAGTATTCAAGAGATATTTAATAATATACCCGCCCGCGCTGGTTATAAAGGGAAACTTACGGTAAATATTGAACAAGGCGTAAGCTTTTCCAAAACCAACATATTCCTGATTGAACATACCATTTTAAGAGAGCTGCTTACCAATGCTGTAAAATATGGCAAAGAAGAAATAATAGTGGCTGTAAAGAAAGACAAAACCGGAAATATCGTTATTGGAGTTTCTAATATTATGATGAGTGCCGATGAGCTAAAGGCAAAAACTATTTCCAGTTCAGGAATGGGAACTCAATTGCTAAAGCATTTAGAGGAATTATTCGGTGAGGGCTATGCCTATCCTTCTCCTGTGAAAAGGCCGGTCCTCCAGGGACAAGAAGAGTATGTAGCAACTGTTACGATACCTGACACTGAACCTAAAGGCAATATATATGCATTTGTAGAAAGCACTTTGTTTCATGAAGTTGGTAATGGCATATATCTAATGCTTGGGAATTTCGAGATGGCTCAGCAAGATAACGTTGTAGACCTGAAGGATACTATCTGGGAAGATCTGTATGGATGCACAAAACAATTGGCAGCATTACGTGAGAAGTTAAAGGGCTTGGTAACAACAGAACAGAAATTAAGGGAGCTGTTCTTGAATTGGCAAAAACGCCCTGATCCTTTAGAAATAAGGAGTTTATCCAATGAAGAAATTGAAGCTGCTGCCAGGCTTTTTGGAGTGAAAGATATTAGTAAATTTGAAAACTCGCTTACTTTCAAGGAACTGGACAACTTATTACCTTATATCTATGAAGTCGTTGAACGGATCCTGGATGAATATAAGGGGCAGAAAATAATCGTCTTTGGCCGGGATGGTGAAATTTTTTACGATGCTTTACGTACTGTCCTTGAAGGGTCTCCTGAGCAGGATAATGTAATATTATTCCCGGGCAGCCGTGCTTTCTGGCAGAATGAAGATATGACCGAACAAGAGCAGAAAAGGTTTTTAGAGAGTCTGGGGATCACAAGGCAGGCTCTTGACCGCGGTGAAAAATTTGTACTGCTTGATGCAGGTTTCAATGGTTCTCTTGCCAATCATGTTCAGTATATTATTTTACATAATTATGGTTATTCGGCTAGTTCTGAAAATGATGTAGACCGCGTACGGAAAGCGCTTCCAAACCTGGTTCTTGGTAATTTACCGGGTATGAGGGGCATGTCTTTTGCATCAGAAATAATGCCCTTTGATGTAGAGGCTCAAGAGCTGAAAAAATTATTCCCTAAAACATTTCCCGCGGCTGTAAAAGGAGCAATTTATGCTGAACCAACAGCAAACTATATTTTTGCATTTGCTTTACAATTGTTACCGAAATTTCATGATTTTTATAAGAAAATGATTGAACAGGATGACGGCAGTTTAATTGCGGTCCCTGAAAATAAGGCTGTTGTATCACCACTAGCGGATATTGATACTAAAACAAACCCGGACGATTCCCTGGTTAACCCTCTGGCTGCGCTGTTGATTCAAAAAAGAGTTGCCGAATATTTTGGTGCCAGAAAAGCAGATCTGTTATCCAGGTTAACAAGCAGGGCGGCTGCTCCAGCTGCTGAGCATGAAGGTGCAAAAATTGAAAGGGCAAAAACAGAACAAAACAAGATTAATTTATGCCAAAAACTATCCGCTCTTTTAGAGACCCGTTTCGGCATTACTGGGCATGAAGATTTCAGTAAATTTCCTATGATAGAGGGGGAAATCGAAACAGTGGAAGCCGGGACAAGGATTATTACGAAGGATACAGATGCAGATTACGTATATCTGCTTTTGGATGGAAGGGTTAAAATTGAAAAGCCTATAGACGAAGGTATTATCAGGTATGAGATCTCATCAGGAAACCTCTTTGGCGAGTTTGCCATGACGGCTTTTAACCAGAAACGTTCAGCAAATGTAGATTCTGTAGATAGAGTTACATATCTTAAAATACCTATAAGTTCACTAAGGACCAAGGAAAGTGCAAGATTTGTCAAGTTAGTAGCAAAATATGTTGGTGCTGTTAATAATGGCAATGAGCGTTTGGCCGGTCTTATAGAGAATAAGGATCTGAATGAACCGATAATAGGCAAACAAGGCATAACAATCACTGTGCGTCAACTTCCTGGTAAACCTGATGAATATGAAGTTATGGATAAAGATGGGAAAATTTTATATAAGGGGAATGTAATCTACTTGCCGCCTGCACGAAAACGCGAGTTTACGGGGTTTGGGTCTATTACTCAGATAATAAATGAAGTGCCGGGTTTAATTGCAGCAGCAGCGGCAAAAAGAGGGTTGGCTAGTGAAGAAATAAAAAGCTTAATGGACCTTATTGATATGGAAGCATCTCTATCTATCGAGATGGACTTATTCACGACTTATTATCATAATTACGCACATACTTTGATAGTAACTTACGCTATATTACACATGCTCCCCCGGGGCTTGCCTAAAAAAGATATTAAAACCGCTGTCCTTGGCGCTTTAAGGCATGATTTTGATATAAGGACAGCCGGGAAACAAGCGAATGTAGGAAGGACAATAGCTCAACTTAGAGCGATACGTTCGCAGATTCCGTTAGATTTGGCAAAAAGCGGGGTCTTGGACATAATGAGTATAGGAGAAATTTCAGAACTAAACAAAGCCATGCAGGCTTTTATGGCCGGGGATGTAGATTTTGATGAAATAGAAGCGGAAATTTTAAGAACAGATTTTAAGTCAAAGCCAAAAGCCTCAAATTCTTACGCCGCGTATCTTTGGCCTGACGCTGATAAAAGGAATACGGAAGTAGAAGCAATAAATGGATTGATAGGAGAAATGCGTCAAGCAACTGCGGATTTTGCCAACGGCCTAGAAACAGCAGAAGAACAAGCAGAAAGGACAGCAGAAGCAATCAGGACAAAACTGAAAGAAGTTAGAAGCCTGGCTAATAACCTGTCAGATTCAGTATTTGCAAGACGGTATTTTGAAAAGAGAATAGGTGAAATATTCTTTGCCGGAAAACCAAGAGGAGAGCTTAGCCCGGGACAACAAAAAGAGTTTGACACCTATATAGAAGACTGGATAATTTTATGTAAAGGGCTTGAAATAGAGCTGGATTATTATGAATCATTGAAGAAGGTCGATAAAAAAAGACGCCGGGCGGTAAATCTCTATGCGACCCTAATATCAAAGGGTTGTGACCAGGCAGGGTTTACCTGGCTGTGTAAGCCTCTTGTAATAAATGATACTGTAAAAGGTATGGCGCAGGAAGGGATTGCTGCATCTGCTGCAGGTAATTTTGTATTTTTTTATTACCAGGAATTGCTGGATTTGAAAAAACCTGAAGTCAGAACATTCCTTGAAAGTCTGCCTGAATGGGCGCTCAACATCTTTTTTAATAACATGAGATATTATGCAGATGTGTCGGATGCAGCAGGATTTGTCAAAGACAACCCAAAACACTGGTCACAAGAGTGGGAGAGGATAAAAACTGAAATACTTGAACTGCGAAACCCCGGCATTGAAAGGATGCCGGCACCGGGCGCGGCCGCGGCTAAAGCAGGCCTTTCTACAGCCATGACAAAACAAGTAAACCGCAGGGCTGAACCAGGGATGAGAAAGTGGCTTGACAAACAAAACATAACAAAAAAATGGATAAGAGCGCCGCTTGTTGCTGCTGCCAGATACATAGCTGATGAGCAGTTTATGGGCCCTGCGCTTGAAGCAGGTGAGCTTACTAAAATAACAAGGCTTATAGGAGCCTATGTATTCAAAGGATTTAGTAAAACAGCCAGGGGTGAGTTGGCTGATGCGGCGAAGGGGTTTGTTAAGGGTCACGGCTATACCGGAACGTTTAATATTTTTTGGATGTATTCCGGTCTAGCCCTAATTACAGCCGTTACAGCGATTCCCGCGATAGTGTTTGTCCCGCTGACCTGGCTTGCAAAAGGGAACAAAAAACTTGAAAATGCCATACTTTCGCCCGTCCTTTTAATAAATGCCCTAGCCCACAGCGCAGTAAATCTTGCCAACAAAGTCCTGGTTATACTCTCGGTATTGGCAGTATCCCCGCTTTATATTTTATCGAATGTATTATCTCCTAAAAAAGTGGCAAAAACGGTTTACACGCCTTTAACGCGGAATGAAGGTGAAGAACAAGCCGGACGCAGCCCGATAATGACAGCGTTGAGAGAGAGTGTGCGCGAAGTGATTAACGTGGTTAACGAAACCATAAACCCTGCCGGGCCGGGAAATGCGGATAAGGTTACCGCCAATTCGCGTATTTCACTAGAAGGCATAAGGTCCGAGGAATCCTTGCAGGAGGCTCTTTTTAATGATGAGTTTATTATGCGGCAGTTAAGCGATATGGCAGATGAGAAATTCCGAGAACAATTGTTTTCTCTTATAAATGCGATGGTTACGGGAACACGCCAGGGAGAGCAGAAATATACGGGTTCAGGCACGTTAAATATTGGTTTGGAAGCATCCGGGGCTAACCTGATTTTTACTATATCCTCTACTGAAGCGGATCAGATACCTAAAGCTGTCAATGATGCTATGCTTTTATATGTTTCTCAACAACTTGGCGGAAGTTTTGAGTCGTCTTCTCTGCCGGGCGGCGCCGGCGTACAATGCAGGTTTAGTTTCCCAGAGGAGAAGTTTCCCTTTGAATCGTATAACAATAGCAAAGAAACCGGTAAAATAATTGTTCGAAACGGCAGGGTTATGTATGACTACCCGTTTGCCGCGCTTGAATTAGATAACGACTACAGCAAATCAGTTGCCTTGCATGAAGCCCTTTCGTTAGTTGAGCTTTATCTTTTGGAAAACGGTTTAGTTGATGCGCACAGGGCTCTTGCGGAGATTTACAACTCTGGAAAATTGTATGCTGAAAAAAGGTCAGAAGCAATAAATGAGCGGGAAGGGGTAGCTGTTTTTATGTATGAAGATGAAGCGCCTGTGCTGCGGGCGCAGAGCCTTATTAGTGCTTTAACAAAAAACAGTGTGCTTGCTGCAGGCTCTGAAAAGAGGTTTGACAAATGGTACAAAGCAAAAGAGCCTGCCAGCCAGAACTTTAAAGGGAAAAAAGACGGGACTAAGGCAACCGTTCTACCGTTCAGGGTGGTGGACAGGCTGGCAATCAAAAGTGAGGAAAATGATAGGCCTGCTTTTTTAAAATTTCTGAGCCAATTAACGGAGGCAGAAAAGAAGTTTTTACATTATGATGAACATACAGCGGAAGAAGGGGCAAATCTATTCAAGAATGAAATCAGCCCTGCCCTGGCTAATTTTTATGATGCGTCACAATGGGGATTTTCCGGAGATTGGGAATTAAACAGAGCGATAGAGATTTCAGAAATGGATAATGAGGCGTTAAGGAAGGTCCTGGAAGAAAGATTAAAAAAAGACTATTACGACTCCATGATTTATACGAGCCGGGCAAAAATACATAATACACGGAAAGGTTATTTTCATGATTGGATGAATTTAGGTGTAAAAATATGGGGAAACTGCCATGAAAATATGCAATACTTTTCGCAAGACCCGGAAGCGATAGAAGTTGTAGGAAAAGCTATAGACACATTCATGTTATACAGGGAATGGGTATACAGGCATCAGCAGGCCGGCCCTAGAATAAAATCCAGCTATTTGTTTAATAAAAAAACGATGAGCAAGAAAAAGACAATTATAGAAGCTGTAGGCAGCTTTATGCTTACACTTGAAGAAATATCAGAAATAGAAATGATCTTTGGAAAAACAGAAACAGGACTAGGTGGCCAATTAAAAGCGGCACCTAAAGCTAAGCTCGCTGCAGAACCTTTGCCTAGTATGCAATCGTTACTTAATTTATTTGTTAGTAGTGTAACAGACGCTTTGAACCTGGCAAGGCTTACTGCCAGAGCATCTCTAGATTTAGCGACTACTAAAAAACAGAAAATGCTTATAGAAAAGACTCCGATCCTGTTAGGTAAATCGTTTGTAGCGGTCTATTTTGGGAATATGAATGAAGAAGATACCAGGAAAAAGCTGGCAGGCCTGGCAGGTACAGGTTTAAAGTCGTGGGTTCTTGAAATTGGCGGAGAGCCAAAAGGAGAAGTGATAGGAAATAATATGCAAATGGTTAATGGCCTGGAAGTAGAGGTCAGGGTTTATAAAAAAACCATAAATAAAGTTGAAATACAAGTGGTTAGCCTGGTTCCTGTACATCCTGTACAGGGGTATGAGCCGCTTGTAGCAAGGGAAGCCCTGTTTAATTTTCAGGAAAATAAAAACTGGCAGGATAGGCTTTCAGAAGCTACCGGGCTTGATTTTACCGGGTTTAAACCCGATTTGATTCAGGTTGATAACACTTCAGTTGATATGCTTGCACCCTCTGCCAATGAAGTAAACCAGGATCAAAAAACCATTATGATTGACAATGCGGCGGTAGTCTATGCGGTAGATGATGCCGTAGATGTCGATCCTGTAACAGGCCTCTTCAGGCTGAAAAGCGTGCCTGAGAAGGATTTCAGCCTGATAAACAGGTCGTCCGATGATTTGAGTACTATTCTAAAAACTTTGGCAGCTGCCTTAATTTCCAATACAGGCGTGACAATACCAAAGAATATGGTTGTTTCCATGTCCAAGGAAGCGCTTGCGGAAATGGCTAAAAACCAGTTATTTGAGCGTTACACAGATGAACAGCAGTCCCAGGTTTTGGCAACGCATACTATGATAGAAGTGCCGTTTACAGAACAAGGGCCTGACACTCCGGTAAAAAAACAAGTTTCAGCTATATATAGAGCAGGCCGTGCACCGATACTTGATTGGAGTAAACCCGTCAATTTAACTGCTTTTTTAAAAGCTTTATCGCTTTATCTGAAAGACAAAGTTAACACAGATGGAGAAGTTATAGAATACGGCGCAGCCGGGAAAGGCATTGATCTGTCAGACATTACAGATATCCAGGAAATTGACCGTTTTTTAAACGGCCTTAGGCTGGGAATAAATACTATTAAACCTGGAGCTGTAATACTTGTTAAGTCCAATAGCTCTGATTTTAATGTTCAATCGGCAATTAAAAATGCTTGCCTTAAATACAATTTTGTTTATACTATACGCTATAACATGGCTGACCTGAATGCCTCTATAGCAGCGCCTAAGGATGAGGGATTAAGGACATGCATTGAAGGTTATTTCCCCGGGCCGTCAGACCCGGATTTTAATAATGAGTTTAGGCAAAACGGTAAAACCCTGATGAGACAGCTTCAAAATCTTAATAACAGCGGTGCTGTGTTTAAAATCCTACCACATATAGCGTTTTATGAAGGGAATGTCACAGAGCTGAATCCTATCCTCTCATCGGAGGGTATTAGTTACTGGGAAATGGAAGAAATCAGGAACAGCCTGCGTGTGCTTGCCTATCATAACCAGACTCCTGAAGAAGCCTATGCGTCAGCCATGGAAAACCTGGCCGGTTTTGGCTTGAGCGAAGAAAGTTTCAGAAGCTTGTATGAAGCAGTAAATACGCCGGGAGACGTGTTTAAGAACCTTACAGCCGCGCTGGACGGTATATTAAAAACTATTCATGATGCAAAAGCTATAGGAAAATTGAATGTGGTAATTAGTCAAATAGGTAATCTTGGCCAGCTGGCAGAGATAAACAAAGCTAAACATGATGTTTATGCCGCTCATGCCATTCAACTCGTCAACGGAGTATTGGACGGTATATCTATCAACAAGAGACGGGCAAAGAATATGGCTGTTCCTGAAGATAGCAATGACAGGCAAATGCTTGGCTCTGTGCTTTCCGCCGCTGCTTATAGGTCCGGGACTGATGATATAGCTGGTGTTATTTTAAAGCATCAGAGCGACCTTAGCGTTGAAGGCATGTTTTCAGAAGCGAAGGGTTTGATGGCGGATGCGAAAACAACTCCGGACCTGAAAAAATTAAGAGATATCTTATTATATTTTGATTATGCTTATCAAAATAATGATGTTAACCAGGGTACAGTAGATGCTGTTGAGCATGCTATCGCAAACCAGGCGTTTGACGCACTCCGTAATAAACCTGAACTTGATAAGAACGAGTTAGCTGTTCTTGCAGGCTGCTATAATGCGTTGCTCCTGCTTCAGGAACTGCTGCAAAGAAAAGAGAAATTAGTTATTGACCCAAAATTTGTAAACCTAGCCGACAGCCTGCATAATAAAATAGCCGGGCTTTCGGTTTATGCGGCGCTTGTTAAAGGCCTCCAGGAAGGAGCCATACCGGATGAAAACGATATATTTGTTGTCTCTTTCTCGCACTCGCCGGTCAAGGAAGAACAGGGCATAAATTTAACTCTTTTGCAGCAACAGGCAAGGAATCTTTTGAAAAGCAAAAATGGCAAATTTGTCCGGGACCTGGCTATAAACAAGCAGGCAGGGCCTATCGCAGCCACGCTCCAGATTTTCGGCGATGTGTTTAATGAATTCAAGATGGCTGTAAATAAGAAAAAAGCAATGGAAGTAGCGATAGACACAGCCCTTGTTGCGTCGATACTAAAAGCAGGATAAGGCCGTACCACAGACTTAGGGACCAGGAATCCCCCTGTATAGCATATAGGGGGATTTTTATTTTGTGCGCACGGCACGTGCCAATACCGATCCCGCATCGGTCCTGGCTAACATTGAAAAACAAAAGAAATTTTGATATTATGAAACGCAATGTATAAATTATGCAGTTTTACAGGAATTATAGCGTTCATAGCTTTAAGCTGGGCTATTTCCGAGAACAGGCGGAAGGTGAACTGGGCAACGGTTTTTTGGGGGATGCTGCTCCAGTTTGTTTTTGCCCTTCTGATACTTAAAACCGGTATCGGACGGTTGATATTTGACGCCGCAAGGATAGCTTTTGATAGAGTTGTCTCTTTCAGCGACAAGGGCGCATCGTTTGTTTTCGGAAATCTGGTAAATGACGCCAATATAGGAGCTATGTTCGCCTTCAAGGTGCTACCTATAATAATTTTTGTGTCGTCCCTTATGGGCATGCTTTTTTATCTAGGGATAATCCAGTTCTTTGTGCGTCTTGGCGCAAGGCTTATGAAAAGTACGATGAAACTCTCGGGTGCGGAATCTTTCGGCGCTTCGTTGTTTGCTTTTATGGGCATAGAAGGGACAACGGCTATAGGCGAGTATATCACCGGTATGACACGCTCGGAATTATTCGTGATAATGAGCGCCTATATGGCTACTATAGCCTCAAGTGTTATGGTGACCTATTCCACTTTCGGAGCAGAACCCGGACATCTGCTTTCAGCCTCGATAATGAGCGTTCCTGCCGCGATCCTTATCGCTAAAATAATGATACCTGAAACAGAAACGCCAAAAACGATGGACAACACAGCATATAAAGCCGATGTCCCGGAAAAAAATATAGTAGAGGCAGCGGCCAACGGTGCGTCTCTCGGCGTAAACCTCGCCCTGCAGGTAGGTGCTATGCTCATAGCTTTTATAAGCCTGGTCTGGATGCTAAACTCCGTACTGAAAATCGCGGGTATGTCCTTTGAAGGCATAATGAGCTATGTTTTTTGGCCGTTTGCCGTGCTTATGGGAATTCCGCCTTCTGAAGCCATGACCGCGGGGAAGATACTCGGCATAAAAACCGTATTTAACGAGTTTCTCGGGTACCTCCGGCTTAAAGACGTGATAGCGTCATCCTCGATGTCTCCCCGCTCTATAGTTATAATGACCTATGCCCTTTGCGGGTTTGCCAATTTCGGAAGCATGGCGATACTTATCGGAGGTATCGGAGGCATCGCACCGCAGAAAAAAGCCGAAGCTTCAGCGCTCGGCATAAAGTCCATCATATCCGGCACCCTGGCAAGTTTCATCACAGCCTGTATAGCAGGCATCCTGTATTAAAACTCCGTATCAATTAATTGATAAAAAAGGTAATATTTTAACACGCTCGGATGTGCTTAACTTTGAAGTGTTTTTGGGTAGTACCAGACAAACTTTGGACAAACTTTTTGTAGGGGTTTGGGCAGGGGCCGAATAACAGGCATTTCTGTGCAAACTTTTTACTCTTTTAGGATTCGGCTGGCTTCTTTAAAGAATTTCTCGGCAACTGAAATGGTTGATACCGCTCCTTCGCTTGAGAAATTCCTGCCGTAGTCAGCATCTTCTCTTAAAACCATGGAGTTTTTGAAATCTTCAACAAGCTGTGCCTCAATCTGATGCCGTTTTACAAAAAGCTCTTTAATGGCAAGATACAGGCAAAAATGCCCTCTTTCTCTATATCCTTGTGAATAGAGCAATGCCCGTGCGGAATGGAAAATAGAATAATACCCTTTTATTGTTGCCCATTTAAAACCGTCTTTTGATAATTCTTCTTTTGCGGATTTTAAATCGTTCTTTGCGTCTTCAAGTTCTGGTTTAGCAAGGTGTTTCGCTTCAGGGAAATGAACAATTCTTCTTTTTTCTAAACAATCTTTAAAAGTTATCTTCATTGGTTTCTTTCTCCCAGAGTATTTTTCCTTGCTCTACCTGTTTCATAAATATGTCATTCTTGGTGTTTGCACTCATCAGCTCTGCAGGTGTTTTTAGTATTGCCTGTATTTTTTTACTAATTTTTTCAGAAAACTTGTTTGTTGCAGCTAACACATCGGAGCTTTTTGATGACACAATGAAAAGGTCTATATCGCTGTTTTCATCATCAGCACCCGTTGCCCAACTGCCGAAAAGAACTATTTTATATGTAATAGGCTTTAATTTTTCTATCAATGGCTCAATAAGTAAAAGGTTGTTTAATATTTTTACCTCTTTGATATAAGGGTTTAAAATGTCAATAGAGTAATAATTCATGCGGCCTTCAGCTTTTCGCTGCAGAATTCCGTCTTTTTTAAGCTGATTAAGCAGTTTATTTGCAGACCCGAAACTAATGCCGGTTTTCCTTGCGATATCACGCTCAAAATAGGGTTTATTGGGATTCATTAAAAGAAAGCTAATAACCTTTTGCGCATTTGTAGCTATCATATATTTTGATACCATAAAACCCTCGCTCATTATTTTGAACAACTACTCACTAAAATGAGTATAGATTAAAATGCTCAAAATGTCAATAGTTGTAGGAATTTTTTTTCTTGACTTCATACGTTTAAGGATAGAAAATCTCAAAGAAGAAAAATGGAATCAAAGAAAAAAGAGGCATTAACCTTCGGACGAACCTTAGGTGTGGCCTCTTATCGTGATTCGATAATAGTATAAGTTACTAATTTTTATTTGTCAATATAATGATAAATTACCATAAATTGACTTGCTAATCTTAAAGAGATAAAATATAGCAGAAGAAGCCGAAAAGGGGCTGTATGACAGACTTAATTCCGCAGGAAAAGATTGAGAATAAGATATTCCTAATCAGGGGCAAGCGAGTAATGCTTGATAAAGACATGGCAGAGCTTTACAGGGTTAAAACAAGCCAGTTGACCAGGCAGGTAAGGCGCAATATTGACAGGTTCCCGGAAGATTTTATGTTTCAGTTGAATGAAGAAGAATTTGAAAACTTGAAGTGCCATTTTGGCACATCAAGTTGGGGTGGAACCCGTAAACTTCCTTATGCTTTTACAGAAAATGGCGTGGCAATGCTTTCGTCGGTATTAACGAGCAGGACAGCGGTCAGGGTAAATATCCAGATTATGAGGACATTTACAAAAATCCGTGAATTTTTACTAACTCACAAGGAACTTGCGCAGAAATTGAGCCAGCTTGAAAGAAAATACGAAAGGCATGACGAACAAATACACGCAATATTTGACCAGATAAGAGAATTTATAACATTTAAAGAAAAGCCAAGGAAACAAATAGGATTTAAAAAAGAAGGGTAATTATAAAATAAAGTAAGATATAGTCAACTTAATATTTAGACAGCTTCGTAAGCCTTGAGAGAGTCAAGGCAGAGCTTTCTTGAGTAATCAGGAAGGCACACATTACTACGATGGACCGGACTGGAATACAGACAGGCGGTTTATCCGGTTTAGGAACAGGACTAGGAATGTTGTATAATAAAACATTAGCGGTAAACCTTGCATGGACACCTGTAGGAGATCTTGGTGATTCACTTAAATTCGGTATAAAGTTTTAAAATAGTAAAAATATGTTCCACTTTGTGGTTGGAACTTGGTTCAGAAATAGTTATAATAAATGACCTTATACATAAACCAAATGTATAGGGTTTTTTATTATTACTAGTTTTACACAATTATGTAATACCATTTATGTAATACCAATTATTGTTTTTTAAGGGTATTTTTGATATAATTCCTAAAACAGATATTGTATTTCGATATAATTAGTAGATAATCAGGTAAAATCACAAGAAAGCCATCTGAAAAAAATCTGTAATGGATACGAAAACGGCCTTGTTTCCTTAAGTATCAGGAAGTGTCAGGAGTTGTCATAAATTTCAGGTGTTTAGCAAAATCTTAGACGGTAATATTAATCAAGGGAATCTTTAGACGGAGATGCGCCCATAGCTCAATTGGATAGAGCGTTTGACTACGAATCAAAAGGTTAGAGGTTCGATTCCTCTTGGGCGCGGGTTATATATCGGACCACAGACTGTACTCTGAACGCATAGGAGATATATGGCAAAAAACATTAAAGTAGCGATACTGGTGGGGTCTGATTCTGACCTGCCTATTGTGCAAGAGACTGCAGGGGTTCTGGAATCATTCGGGATACCTTATGATATTGCAATTGCTTCTGCGCATAGGACTCCTCAAAGAGTAGAGGACTTTGTAGAGAGCTCATTGAAAAAAGGCGCAGAGGTTTTTATTGCAGCCGCCGGTATGTCCGCTGCGCTTCCGGGAGTAGTAGCAAGTAAAACAATAAAACCTGTGATCGGAATTCCGATACAGGGAAAATCTTTAAACGGCCTTGATGCTTTGTTATCGATAATTCAAATGCCTGCAGGAATTCCTGTTGCTGCAGTTGCCTTAGATAAAACAGGCGCAAAAAACGCCGGGCTTCTTGCCGTAGGGATACTTGCCTTAAAGTACCCGGAGTTAGAAAAAAAACTAAGTGAATACCGCGAAAAGTTATCGAAAGAAGTTATGGAAAAAGACAATGAACTTCAAAAAATAGGGCTGAAGAACTATATTGCATCAAAAGGAAATAAATGAATAATAAAAAAGTCAATTTATTTCAAAAAGAGCTAAGAAGCATAGTTTCAATTCTTAAAAAGAAATATAATCCTGAAAAAGTAATTTTATTTGGCTCTTTATTAAAAGATAGCATGAAAAATAATTCTGACATTGATCTAATGGTTATCAGGAATACAAGAAAAAATCCCTGGGCTCGGCAAAAAGAAGTTGAAAAATACTTGAAACATAAAGTCCCATTAGATTTGCTGGTTTATACTCCCAAAGAAATCAAGTATAGAATGTCTATTGGAGACCTTTTTGTAAAAGATATAGTAGATAATGGAAAAATAATTTATGAAAAAAATTAACTCACTAATTAAGGAGTGGATAAATAAAGCAGAAAGTGATTTAAAGTTTGCCGAGTTATCTTTTGATGGTTTTGATGAGTTTTATTCTCAGATGTGTATTTTGTGCCATGATGCCGTAGAAAAATATCTAAAGGCATATCTATATGCTAACAAAGTTAATCCTCCCAAAATTCATGACTTAGTTACTCTTATTAATCATTGCATAGAGATTTCAAAAAATGATAAAAGGCTAAAGAGCATAGAAAAATATTGTAAAGAATTAAACTCATATTATATCCCTCTTAAATATCCTTCGCATTATCCACCGGTGGATAAGAAAATGGCAAAAAGAGCGATAGATTCTGCTAAAATAGTAGAAAACGTTATTAAAAAAGCATTGCTATAAAGGAAAGATAATGGCAAATAAAAATAAGATAATTATGAATAAAGAAGAAATGAATAAAGCTATAAAACGCCTGGCTGATGAGATCGTAAAAGAAAATTCGGGCGTGGAAGACATTGCCATCATCGGCATCCAGACAAGAGGAGTTCCTATAGGAAAGAGGATAATAACAGAAATACTAAAGTCTGAACCGGCTAAAGGCCTGAAAGAAATACCTTTCGGTATTCTTGATATTACCCTGTATAGGGACGACATGGATTCCATGGCATCAGTGCCTGTTGTGAAAGATACTGTCATACCTTTTGATATAAACGGAAAAGTTGTCGTGATAGTAGATGATGTTATCTTTACCGGCAGGAGCGTCAGGGCCGCGATAGATGAACTGATAGATTTTGGCAGGCCGAAGAGGATAGAGCTTGCCGTCTTGATAGACCGGGGGCACAGGGAACTTCCCATAGAGCCGAATTTTGTCGGCAAGAAGATCCCGACAAAAAGAGAAGAAATAGTTGCCGTTGAAGTAGATGAGGTTGACGGCAAAGACAACGTAATACTCAGGCAAAAGGAAAAATAAATGCCTTTAAAATCAAAAGATCTGCTAGGGCTTGAATATTTGGACAAGAAAGAGATCGAACTTATTCTTGATACAGCGCGTCCGTTCAAAGACCTTTTCACCCGTTCAATAAAAAAAGTGCCTACCTTGCGCGGGAAAACCGTTGTAAACCTCTTCTATGAACCGTCCACAAGGACAAGGACCTCTTTTGAGATAGCGGCAAAACGGCTCTCGGCTGACCTGGTAAATATCGCGGTTTCAACTTCAAGCGTTGTAAAAGGCGAAAGCCTTATAGATACGGGGAAAACCTTTGAGGCTATGAAAGCGGATTTTATCGTTATAAGGCACAGCCTTGCGGGAGCTCCGGCTGTCCTTGCCAGGAACCTCAATGCTTCGATAATAAATGCAGGCGATGGTTTTCACGAACACCCAAGCCAGGGCCTTTTAGACCTTTTTACTATAAGAGAAAAAAAGAAAAGAATAGCGGGCTTAAAGATACTTTTAGTAGGAGATATACTTCACTCAAGGGTGGCAAAATCAAATATCTGGGGGTTAACCAAACTCGGTGCTGAAGTAAGGGTAGTCGGGCCTCCGACCCTGATTCCGTATAAAATAGAAGAATTAGGCGTAAAAGTTTATTATGATATCGAAAAAGCGCTTGAAGGCGTGGATGTCATAAATATCCTGCGTATTCAGCTTGAACGCCAGCAGGAAAGCCTTTTCCCTTCGGTCCATGAATATATAGAGCTTTTTCAGATGAATAAAGAAAGGCTCAAGTTCGCAAAGCCCGATGCTTTAATTATGCACCCCGGCCCCATGAACCGCGGCATAGAGATATCTTCAGATGTAGCTGATAGTGCCAATGCTGTAATAAATGAGCAGGTCACGAACGGTATAGCCGTACGGATGGCTGTGCTTTATCTCCTATCTGCAAAAAAGAGATAAAATATCTCGGAGGAAAACAGATTGAAACTTTTAATTAGAGGCGGCCTTGTTGTTGACCCTGAAACAAAACTGAACAATATTTCGGATATATTAATAAACAACGGCAGGATAGAACAGGTAAAAAATGGCATAAAAGCTGACGGTGCTGTAGAAATTGACGCAAAGGGTAAAGTTGTAATTCCGGGTCTTATCGACGTGCACACTCATCTCAGGGAACCGGGGCATGAAGAAGAAGAGACTATCGCATCAGGCACCCGCGCTGCAGCACACGGCGGCGTAACATCGGTCTTCTGCATGCCTAATACCCATCCTCCTCTTGATAATGCACCCGCGGTGGAGTTTGTCCTTCTTAAAGCTCAAAAAGAAGGGATAGTGAATGTTTTTCCTATCGGCTGTATCACCAAGGGTTCCAACGGAGAAGAACTTGCCGAGATAGGGGTACTTAAAAAATCGGGCATAATAGCAATAAGCGACGACGGAAATACCGTTATGAATTCGCAGGTCATGCGCAGGGCGCTTGAGTATACAAAAATGTTTGATATACCAGTTATATCTCATTGCGAAGATACAGCACTTACAAAAAACGGCGTTATGAATGAAGGCTATACTTCGATGGTGCTTGGTTTAAGGGGGATACCTACTCATTCGGAAGATATTATCGTAAGCCGAGATATCATGCTTGCCGAGCTTTCAAGCGGGCATCTTCATATTGCTCATGTCTCAACCAAAGAATCCGTGGACTTGATACGGCAGGCAAAAAAAAGAAAAATAAAAGTTACCGCTGAAACCTGCCCGCATTATTTTTCGCTCACAGAAGAAGACGTCAAAAAAACTAATTATGACACAAATACCAAGATGAAACCGCCTTTACGTACCAGAGAAGATGTTTCTGCGATAATAGAAGGGTTGAAAGACGGGACTATTGACTGTATAGCGACAGACCACGCTCCCCATACTATTGAAGAAAAGAATAAAGAATACGACCTGGCCCCGTTCGGCATAATAGGGCTTGAAACCCTGCTTTCTTTAGTGGTCACAGAGCTCGTTAATAAAAAAGTTATGACGTTAAGCGAAGCTGTGTCCAAGATGACCATAAATCCTGCAAGAATTTTTAATTTAAAAGACAGGGGCAGTTTAAAGAAAGGAAATATAGCAGACATAACTATAATAGATATAAAAAAGAATTATGTGATAAGGAAAGAAGATTTTGTTTCCAAGAGCAAGAATTCTCCGTTTGTCGGCCGTACCTTGGCCGGTTTTGTAGAAAAAACGATAGTCGGAGGTGAAGTAGTCTGGCCGATAAAAGAAGAAACGAACCGTTAACCATAATAAAGAATGATAGTATTCACCCGAGCTATTACAGGATCGTTTTTAAGGCACCTCACCTGGCTCGGGTTTCTTATCCCGGCCAGTTCTGCCTCTTGGAAGTTCCGGGAGTTTTCTTAAAAAGGCCTTTGAGCATTTTTGATATTAACGACACAAGAGTAGAGTTTTTGTACAAAGTCATAGGCAAAGGCACGGAAAGCCTGGCAAGTCTTAAAAAAGGGCAAAGCCTTAATCTACTCGGTCCTCTTGGCAACGGATATGAAATTCCACCTGCAAAAAATAAGATACCGGTATTGATCTCCGGCGGAGTAGGGATAGCTTCCCTTGCGTATCTGGCAAAAAAGCTACCCGCGCCGGGCATCCTTTTTTACGGAACACAGAGTAAAAAAGATATTGTCGGTCTTGAAATATTTAAGAAGAAAAAATGGCAGATAAAACTTTCTACCATGGACGGGACAGCGGGTTTTAAGGGTTTCGTAACGGACCTGTGCCGTGAAAGTTTGGACCGGGATACGTGTTCAACAGCTGTCATTTACTCCTGCGGGCCTAAGCCTATGCTTAAAAGCGCTGCCAGAACGGCAAAAGAACTCGGAGTTGAGTGTTTTGTGTCACTTGAAGAAATGATGGCCTGCGGTGTAGGGATCTGCCAGGGTTGTGTCGTCAAAACAAACGAAGGTTACAGGAAAGTATGCGATGACGGACCTGTTTTTAATGCCGATAAAATTGACTGGGAAAGCTTAACGGATTAAAATGACCCTCCTGCGCAAAACATCTTGCCCATAGACGCACCTGTTCGGTGCATTGGCAACATTGCTTCGGAGGATCACCTGTGGTTATGAGGGGATTAAAAGGAAACAAATTGTATTATCAAAGCATTTTAATAGCCGTTAAAAGAAATTTAAGGTGGATTTACAGGTGAAACTAGATTTATCTACCACCATCGCAGGAATAAAATTTAAAAATCCCGTGCTTACGGCATCAGGTACATTCGGCTATGGGGATGAAATAACGGATTTGGCCGATGTTTCAAAGCTCGGCGGTATAATAACAAAGACTATCACATTGAAACCAAAGGAGGGGAATCCTCCTCCGAGGCTGTGCGAAGTGGCCGGCGGCATGCTTAACAGCATAGGCCTTCAGAATATAGGCGTAGAAAGGTTCGTCAAAGAAAAAGCCTGTGTCCTTTCAAAACTTAAAACTTCTGTAATAGTAAGCATTGCAGGTAAAACAGCAGATGAGTATTCTAAAGTGATAGGGTTGCTTAAGGATGAAAAATGGATAAAAGCGATAGAGCTTAACCTGTCCTGCCCCAACCTTGACAAAGGGATAGTGTGCAAGGACCGGGAACTTGTAAAGGAAATAATGCTGAGAGCAAAAGAAACTTCCGTTTTTCCTTTAATAGCAAAACTTTCTCCTGACGTAGAGGATATAGCGGAATTGTCAACTTTTCTTGAAAGCCTTGGCGCGGATGCAATATCTCTTATAAATACGTTTCCAGGAATGGCAATAGATATAAAAACATTGAAACCTAAACTTGCAAATATAACAGGTGGATTTTCTGGCCCGGCAATTAAGCCGCTTGCATTAAGGTGTGTTTATTTTGCGGCAAAGACGGTCAATATCCCTATCATAGGCTGCGGGGGAATATCATTTGCAGAAGACGCAATAGAATTTTTCCTGGCAGGTGCAAGCGCTGTAAGCATAGGCACTGCGAGTTTTATAGAGCCAAAAGCAACAATTGATATTGTAAAAGGCATAGAGAATTATATAAAAAAGAATAAATTAAATAGTCTTGATGAAATAATAGGAAAATTAAAGGTATAAGTGCGGTTTTAAAAAGTGTCATTCCCATGAAAATGGGAATCCAGTAAGTGCAGTATCCGAATAAAGATTGGATTCCTGCTTTCGCAGGAATGACAAAATCAGGCTTTCTAGAGTAAACTCCGGTATAATATGAAGAAATTGATTCTGGCTTTGGATATCTATGAAGAAAAAAAAGCCTTGGATATGGTAAAAGCCCTCTCTGAATATGTAGATATATTCAAAGTCGGGCCTATACTTTTTTTAAAAAGCGGGCCTTCGATAGTTGGAAAGATAAAGAAGCTTAATAAAGAAGTTTTCCTTGACCTTAAATTCCACGATATTCCCCAGACAGTAAAAAGAGCGGTTCAATCTGCTGCTGATTTGGGAGTTTACAGCCTGACTCTTCATTCAAGCGGTGGCAAAGATATGATAGCCGAGGCGTCAAGCATTCAGAACAGGCCGAAACTCTGGGCTGTAACCGTTCTTACAAGCCAGGAAACAAAACCAGAAAAAGTTGTTGAACTTGCTATACTTGCCAAAGAAAGTGGGGCCGACGGTGTGATAGCCTCACCTCTTGAGATAGGGCTAATCAAGAAAGAATGCGGCAGAGAATTTACCGTTGTTACCCCGGGTATCAGGATTGCAAATGCAAATGATGACCAGAAAAGAGTGGCTGCTCCGTCGTCAGCGATAAAAGCCGGAGCAGATTTCATAGTGGTCGGACGCCCTATAATAGAAGCGGAAAATCCGAAAGAAGCGGCAAAGAAAATATATGAAGAAATTTCTAAACTCTAAACCCTAAATCCTAAATAAATCCAAAATTCAAAATCTAAAGTTTTGAGTTTTAAAATTATTTAGAGTTTATTGTTTCGAGTTTAGGGTTTAGGAGGTTAGTTTGGAACCCAAAGAAATAAAAACATTATTTGAAGAAGAAAAAGCGTTATTGTCCGGCCATTTTTTACTATCGAGCGGGCTTCATTCGGATACCTATTTCCAGTCTGCTCTGATAATGCAGTATCCGGAACTTGCAGAGATGCTTGCAATTGAGATTGCAAAAAAGCTTGAAAGTTTAAAATCGTCTATAGACCTTGTAATATCTCCGGCACTCGGCGGAATTATTATAGGTTACGAGTTAGGCAGAGTTTTAGATAAGAGAGCGATCTTTTGTGAAAGAGTGGATTGTAAATTAACTTTACGCCGGGGTTTTAATATTTTACAGCATGAAAACTGTCTGTTGGTGGAAGACGTTATCACTACCGGAAAATCCACAAATGAAGTAATAGAAGTGGTTAAATCTACGGGAAGTAAGGTAATAGGTGTTGCCTCTCTGGTAGACAGAAGCGGCGGGAAGGCTGATTTTGGAGTGCCTAAGTTCTCGCTTCTTGAAATAGAGTTAAAATGTTATACACCGGAAGAATGCCCTATGTGCAAAAAAGGGATCCCGTTCGTAAAACCGGGAAGCAGGAAATAATATATAGCGTTTAGCGTACAGCGTAGAGCGTAGAGGATTGTAAAGTTTTTCTATACGCTATCCGCTATCCGCTCTACGCTAAAAAGAGGGTAATATGACATTAACTTATGCAAAAGCCGGAGTGAATATCGATGCAGGTAATGAACTTGTAAGAAGAATAAAAAAGATGGTGCCCGGCATCGGGGGGTTTTCCGGGCTCTTCCCGCTGGAGAATACAAAATATTACCTCGTCAGCTCTACCGATGGTGTGGGTACAAAACTGAAAGTTGCGGGCCTTATAAATAAGCACGATACGATAGGCATAGACCTCGTTGCCATGAATGTCAATGACCTGGTGTGCTGCGGGGCGAAGCCTCTTTTCTTCCTTGACTACTTTGCGTGCGGCAAATTAAATGTCGGTCTTGCAGAAACAGTAATTAAAGGAATTATAGACGGCTGTAAGATATCAGGTAGCGCGCTTCTCGGAGGCGAAACAGCCGAAATGCCGGGTTTTTATTCCGGTAAAGAGTATGACCTTGCCGGTTTTGCGGTCGGAGTCGTAGAGAAAGGAAAAGAAATATCAGGCAAAAATATAAAAGCCAGAGATGTGCTTATAGGGATTCCGTCAAGCGGGCCTCATTCAAACGGGTATTCGCTCATAAGAAAGGTGTTTTCTAAAAAAGCCATTAAAAAATACGGGAAATACCTCTTGGCACCGACACGGATTTATGTCAAGGAGATCTTAAATCTGCTGAAGAGGGAAAGGAAAAGTATTTCTGCGATCGCACACATTACCGGAGGTGGATTCTACGATAACATTGAAAGGCTCCTGCCGGACGACTGCCATGTTGTGGTAAACAAAAGTTATTGGAGCGTTCCAGATATTTTTCATATAATCCAGAATAAAGGAGCTGTACCCGAGACAGAAATGTACCGTACTTTCAATATGGGTATAGGGATGGTTGTAATAGCCAGAGAAAACAGGGCTGGTGCTGTACAGAAATTGCTGAAAGGCTCACAGATAATAGGTTATGTCAAAAAAGGTAAAAAAGGGGTATCTGTTGTCTAAAAAGAGGATAGGAGTTTTAATTTCCGGCGGGGGGACAAACCTGCAGGCGATAATCGATGCCTGTAAAAACGGAATTTTAAAAGATATTGCTGAAGTTTCGTTAGTCTTATCAAGCCGTTTGGATGCCTACGGGTTTGAACGCGCCAAAAACAGCTGTATAGACGGTGTCTTTATCGACCGTAAAGAGTTTAAGGACGATATTTCTTATTGCAAAAAATATATAGATGAACTTAAAAAATACAGGGTTGACCTGGTTTGCCTTGCAGGATTTATGAGGAAGCTTGAACCTGATTTTATTAAAGCTTTTTCAGGCAAAATATTAAATATCCATCCTGCACTACTTCCGAAATTCGGTGGAAAAGGCATGTACGGCCATTATGTCCATGAAGCGGTCATAGAGGCCAAGGAAAAAGAGTCCGGCGCCACAGTGCACATGGTAGATGAAGAATACGACCATGGCAGAATAATAATACAAAAAAAAATCCCGGTGCTTGCAACTGATACATGTGAATCTCTGGCTAAAAGAGTGCTTGAGATAGAGCATGAGATATACCCGGAAGCAATAAAAATAGTTATAAGCGGTAAGTTGTAAGCTGTAAGAAAGATAAAAGGCAGAACATTAAGAAAAGGCCAAGAGATGGCAATATTTAAGAATCTAAAAGTATGGGAAAAAGCACATCAACTTGTATTGTCGATATATGTAATTACAAAAACATTTCCTGAAGAGGAAAAATTCGGATTAATTTCCCAGATAAGAAGGGCTGCGAGTTCTGTTCCAACCAATATAGTTGAAGGATGCAAGAAAAATAGCAACAGAGAATTTATCCATTTTCTTAATATAGCAGAAACCTCTCTTGAGGAAACAAAGTATCATCTTATTTTAAGCAGAGATTTGAAATATATTTCCACAACGGATACGGAAGTTATTTATCGAGAATGCGAAGAGATAGGAAAGATGATTTCCGGACTTAAAAAGAAACTTAAAGCATAATTAATGCAAGGTTTTTCTTACAGCTTAAAACTTATAGCTTATAGCTTTTGGAGGTCTTATGATTCCTCGTTATTCCCGCAAAGAGATGTCTGATATCTGGTCTGAGGAAAACAAGTTTAATAAAATGCTTGAAGTCGAAATACTTGCATGCGAGGCTATGTCCAAAAAAGGAATTATTCCGAAAGCTGACGTAAACCAGATAAGAAAAAAAGCTTCTGTTGATATTAAGCGCATAAATAAGATAGAGGAAACCGTAAAGCATGATGTAATAGCTTTTCTAACTCAGGTCGGAGAAAAGGTAGGCCCCAGTTCAAGGTATATACACCTTGGAATGACCTCTTCGGATGTGCTTGATACAGCTCTTTCAGTGCAGATGAAAGAATCCTGTGGTTTGCTGCTGAAAGGAGCAAAAGAACTTGCCTCAACAATAAAAAAACTCGCTTTAAAATACAAAAATACTCCGATGATAGGAAGGACTCACGGGATACATGCTGAACCGATGACATTCGGGCTCAAGATGGCATCCTGGTACTCGGAAATGAAGCGTGTAATAGCTCTTCTTGAAAATACAAAAGAAACAATAAGTTACGGCAATATCTCGGGAGCGGTTGGAACGTTCGCTCATTTAAGCCCGGATGTTGAGAGTTATGTTTGCAGAAAGATCGGGCTTAAGCCTGAGCCTGTTTCAACGCAAGTGATACCGCGCGACAGGCATGCGATCTATCTTTGCAGGATCGCTTTAATAGGCGCTTCGCTGGAGCGGTTTGCCACTGAAATAAGGCATTTGCAAAGGACAGAAGTCATGGAAGCGGAGGAGCCGTTTACAAAGGGACAAAAAGGCTCAAGTGCTATGCCTCATAAAAGAAATCCTATACTTTCAGAGAATATCTGCGGTTTGGCAAGGCTGTTAAGAGGTTATGCAGTAGCAGGCATGGAAAACGTTGCTTTGTGGCATGAAAGGGATATAAGCCACTCTTCAGCCGAGCGTGTTGCCCTGGCTGATGCCTCAATTTTGCTTGATTTCATGTTTGCAAGGATGAATAAAATACTTTCAGGGCTGGTGGTTTATCCTCAAAACATGGCACGGAATCTAAAGACATTCCAGGATGCGATATTTTCGGGTACTCTATTGCTTGCGCTTGTAAAAAAAGGCTTGACCAGGGAAAAATCATACGATATAGTCCAAAAAGCGGCTTTCCAGGCGAGGGAAAAAAATATCAGCCTTGAAAAATGTGCACTTACAGAAAAGAATATTTCAAACCTTCTAAAGCCTCAAGAGATCAAGGCATCTTTTGACATAAAATCCCACTTTAAACATATACCGTACATCTTTAGTAGAGTTTTTCAAGATAACAATGGTTGAAATATAAGGTGCAAAATGGTATTATAATAAATCATTTTTTGGGCAGTTAGCTCAGCGGAAGAGCGCTCGCCTTACACGCGAGTGGCCGCAGGTTCAAATCCTGCACTGCCCACCATTTACAGTGAACAGTAACCAGTGACCAGTTACCAACAACTGCATTAGAAATCAGTAAGAACACAAAAAATTTGACATACTGTAGTAATTCAGTGTATAATTATAACCCATTAAATAGATTTTTGCTCTTTTGAATTTTGTAGTTTGATGTTAACTGTTTACTGATTACTGGTCACTGGTAACTGGTAACTGTAAAAGGGGATGTGGTGTAGCCTGGTTTAACACGCTGCCCTGTCAAGGCAGAGATCGCGGGTTCAAATCCCGTCGTCCCCGTTTTACTTCCCTGATAAGGGATTTGAAGCCGACCCGAAGCGCTGCCCTGTGGCAGAAGAAGCGAGGGCGGCCGGTTTCGGATGAACCCGCGAAGCGGGTGAGGGAGAAAAAATCCCGTCGTCCCCGTTTTACTTCCCTGATAAGGGATTTGAAGCCGACCCGAAGCGCTGCCCTGTGGCAGAAGAAGCGAGGGCGGCCGGTTTCGGAATAAAAAGTACAACCCCATCAAAATATAGCACTCCCATGAATTACAATACCCCAAAAAACTTGTCACCTTTCACAAGAACAGCTATTGAAGCAGCTTTAGCCGGCGGAAAAATACTTAAGAAATATTTCAACAAAAATATAAAAGTTGATTACAAGGGCGAAATAGACCCTGTGACTATCGCAGACAAGAAAAGCCAGAAAGCTATACTTGAGATAATAAAACAAAGGTTTCCCGGGCATACGACGCTTGGCGAAGAAGACAAGGAGAAAGCAATTTGTTCGGAATATTGCTGGATCATAGACCCGCTTGACGGTACGGTCAATTTTATACACGGTATGGAGATTTTCTCTGTCTCTATCGGGCTCAGCCATAATGGAAATATAATATCCGGCGTAGTATATGCACCCCGTCTAAAGGAGCTTTTTGTAGCAGAAAAAGGCAAAGGAGCTTTTTTAAACGGTAAAAGAATAAGAGTTTCAAAGATAAATAGCCTGGTAAGGTCACTTGTAGTTACGGGGTTTCCTTATTACGTGCATAAAAGTTCAAAACGGGTATTAAAAAATTTTTCCGGAATTTTAACTAAAGTTCAGGGACTGCGGAGGCTTGGTTCTGCTGCAATTGACCTTTCTTATGTTGCACGCGGAAAGTATGAAGCTTTTTGGGAAGAAGGCCTTAAACCGTGGGATGTGGCTGCCGGCTCTCTTATAGTCCGGGAAGCAGGCGGAAAAGTTACCGATTATGCAAATGGGAAAGGATATCTTTTAGGGGAAAATATTCTGGCAACAAACGGCAAAACACATAAAAAGATGCTAAAATTGATTAAACGATAAAAAACAGGGATAAGGGCTAAGGTGTAAAGGGGTAAACGAGAAACAAGGTTTTTATTGCACATTACCACTCCCGTTTTTTAAAATTTTTAGAAAAAGATTGCTCATAATGTATTTTTTAATAAAATATAGTTGAAAAATGAAAGTATTCTTGTTATTGCTGTTTTCATGATAATAACATTCTTAAGGAAAAAGTATCTTGTTTCCTATCTATAAATCTGGAAAACCCAAAAAGTAGATTTTTTAAACCTTTCCTTTATTCAATACCCACACTAAATACAAAACAACAAGATTTTGCATATATTTTACGTTATTTTCATAAAATATACTTGAATTTACTATATAATCTCATTATAGTATTAATAATATATATATATTGATTAAAGTCTAATCTTGCCTTTCAGTAATTAATTTTTAATTTTATGTTTAAATCTATAAAAGAATTCAAATTAATGTTTTTAAATGGATTAAATTTTACGAAATTCATAAGTTTTGTAATTTTATTATTCTTTACATATTCATTTGTTGTGTTTGAACCCTTGTACGGCATTACGGAATTGATTAAAGATACTAAAAAAATAAATGAGTTATATGGAGAAAATACGTGTGTACTTCCGTACCAAAACGGAAGGGTGGTAGAGGGCAGCTATAAAGATGAAAATAACCTGATCGTCTGGATCCAGGATCTGCACTGCCACCCTGAAGTGCAGAAAAATATATACAAAATTCTTAATCTTTGGGATAAGGAATACAGCCTGGATAAAGTGTTCGTAGAAGGTGCTCCGCGGGGTAAGCTTGGATCAAATCTTTTAACCTGTATACCTAATAAAGAAATAAAGCAAAGAACAGCAGATATGCTTTTGGCTACTGGCTTGCTTTCTGCCAGTGAATATTTCTCTACCATTGAAAATAAAGATAATCTTTATGGTTTGGAAGACTGGGATGTTTACAAAGATAATTTAAACCGGATGAGGAGCCTGATAGCTGAAAAAGAGAAGAATGTTCCTGTTGTAAAGGATTTAAAGTCTAATATAAACGGCATAAAGGGCAGGTTTATTTCAGGAGAACTTAAGAGTATATGCAGATTTATGGAAAAGGAAAATAAAACCGTGCCTTTAAAATGGTATTTAAAACTTGAAAAACTCGGCACGCACTGCGGCGAACAAACAGCCTGGTACCCGAATTTAAACCGTTATATCGCAATGTTGAAGTTAAATCATAGAATTAATTATAAACGCCTTAGTAAGGAACAGCAAGAATACCTTGCCCAGCTTAGGCAAATTCTTCCATACAGGATCTATGTGAACCTCTTAAATAAACTGCAGGGGGAAAATAATCCTGCTGAATATTATTTTATTTTAAGCAGGTTAGCGCCGAAATATACTCCGAATATTGATACAAAGTATCCGAATTTAGCTATGTTCATAGAGTATATACGTTTAAGTTATGAGTTAAACCCTATCAAATTTGTATATGAGAAGAATGCTTTTATGGACAGGGTACTTGCCAATTATACCGGAAGGCTGACAGATAAAGAAATGATGTTTTTGGTTAAGATGAGCGATTATCTGGAAGGTTTTGCCAACCTCAAGATCACTTCGGAAGAGTTCGAGGAATTCAGTAAAAATACATCCGATTTTAATGTATTGCTAAAGAAATATCTGCCTCAAAAGAGTACATTGCTAAATGAAGTAACCGGGATCTCAAATGAATCTGAGATGTCCAAATATTATAACCAAAACTTAAAGAGGAACGGAATATTTCTTGAAAATATTATTAGCGAGACAGGTATAGAAGAAAAGAACTCTCAAGAGAAACAGGAAGAACAGAATTGGCATGCAGTTATGAGCAGGCTTAAGGAATTCAAAAAAATTACGGTCGTAATTGCCGGCGGCTTTCATGACGGGATTACTGAAAGGTTTAAAAAAGCAGGTATATCCTATCTTGTTATAAGCCCAAATGTGACAAAAGATTACAATGAAGCTATTTATGAGAAAGTCCTTTGTAATAAAGTACAGCCTTCGGATATAGCGGGTTCTGCTTTAGCCCCTGGTGAAGCCGCGAAGCTTTTAAGCGATGGCGAAGTTGGTGTTTTTCATGACAGATTAATAGCGTTTGCAAAAGTCACTCCTTCCATAACTACCGATATTAATGAAATACAGAAGTTTATTGATGAATATCTTAAAGTAGTCAGGCTATTGCTGGGAGATAAAAGCGATGTATTAAAAGATCTTGTTGTAAGGGTAAGCAAAGACGGAGAAAAAATAATAATAAGCATAGAAGATAATAATTACAGGTATAAGGTTGCTACAAATAGCGAAACAGGTAAAGTACAAGGCGGCAAGGCTGTAAGTGAGGAAAGTAAATTACAGGCCGGAAAAAGATGGCTGCGAGGTATCTTAACAAGATGTGTCTCGGCATTAAATAAGGTTATTAAATTTGTACAGACGCCGGAAAAAGGAAATACGATCAAAAATGTTATACGTTCTATTAAACCGCAATTTACCAAGGCGCTTTGGCTTAAAGCCGGGAAAGAAGAACTTCTTTTTAGGTTTGCTGCAGGCATAGCAGTAGAGCTATTGTTAAAGAATAACAATATTCTTGGCATAGGAACGGTTGTAACTTTAAGCGCGGTCTTGTTTTCCGCTGCCCATGTGATAAGGCAGTGGTTAATAGACAGGGATAAGGCAAAAGGAACACATAAATACAGCAGTTTATTAGATGCATTTAAAAAAGAATTTATCCCTTATCTCCTTCCTTCCCTGTTGTTTACCGGTATTTATCTCATCTTTTTTGGCATATCTCATGTATTCCCTTTAACAACTCCAATATCTATTTTTGCCGGATTTGTTGCAAGCACAATTACTCATGCTGTATGGAATGCAGCCTATTCTTATCTTGCCTCTATTGGAAAGGTGCCGTTATGGATGCGCCTGGCTGATCTTAATTCTTCGGATTTAGAGATGCTTATTGCGGATTTGAAAAATAAAGAGCCTGAAAAAAGATATGAAGCAATTATGAGGCTTGGAGAGCTGGGGAATGCTAATCTTGCAGCAGAGAGTCTTTTTGACATAGTTCTTGATGAGGATGAATTATCTAGCATCAGAGTAACTGCCCTGAGGGTTTTGCTTGGAGTAGAGGCCGGCAGAGAGTCGTTTAATGAAAGGCTTTCACAAGCAACAGACGGGATACGGGATGAAGCTGTAAAACGTGCAGTCTTGCAGGTTGTTAATCCAGCGGCTTTGCAGGATGATGATACTGGAGAACAAGCCCGTCCGCAAATTTTAACAGCTGCTGAAATTGCTGCCGGAACAAAAGCTCAAGCACAAGCTAAAGAGGCGGCAAGGCCTAAAAGGACAGTCTCGGATTTCAAGATAAGAAAAGCAATGGCGGAATTAAGTAAGTATCCGCCGATGATTGTAATGCAAGGGTTGATAGCGGAGTTGGCGAACTATGGCACGGAAGCTGAAGAGGCAATTCCATTGTTACGGAGGATGGCTTTGAATCCGTTGATAAGCGGTTTGCATCCTCTTATTTTATATGCACTTGAAAGGATAGGCGGCAAAGAGGCTGTTAATGGTGTAGGAGAAGAGGCCGGCCGGCCGGTGGAAGACGTACCTGTAACAGAAGATGAGGAAGTGCAGGATTTGCTGCATGATCTGCAGAGTGATAAATCGAGTGTTTTCAATGTTGCCATAAGACGACTCGGCCAGTTAGGGCCAAGGGCAGCTTCAGCCGGTGTAGTACTTGTTAATATGATTGAACACCAGAACAACTACACCACTAAGATACTTATTCTCCAGGCTTTAAAGCAGATAGGCCTGAATGACGAAGCCAGAGCAAGGCTGATACAAGTAGCTGAATCAATGAGAGACGGCATGATAGCTGATAAGATAAAGGAAGTTTTGGCGTACCCGGAAGATAAAGATTTAATACAAACCTACATTGATAAATTGGTGAATGAGGCTACATTTAAGGATGGGCTTGACGGGCTTTTAAGCATGGGTTCAGCCGCTAAGCCGGCTCTAAGAGTGCTTGTAGATTTATTAAGAAGCTATGCAAAGGGGCGTGATAACATAAAGAAGGCGCTTGAATCCCTGGCAAAAAATGAGGATATTTTGCGTAAACTTCTTTCTATCGCTGTAGATGACGCCACGTACGATGATATTCGGCATGATATATTTGACGTAATTATTCGTGCCGGAGATAAAGCAGTTCCTTCTCTTGTAGAAGCTCTTAATGATCCAAAATTAAAGGGAATAGTGTTTAACCGGATTTTAAATGATGTGGCAACGGCCATAATAAAAATAATATGGCTGCCCGAACCCAATTCCCCGGATAATATAAACTTATTAAAGAAATTATTTGTTCATGCACCTTCTTCTTATACGAAGGCCATAGCCGGCAAGCTTGCCAAACAGGGGTTGCCGGGATTATTAATATTCAAAGATTTTATAGCAAGCAGTGATGATGCTGATATTAAAATTGCATCATTAGAAACATTGAATAAAGCTCCCCTTGCAGAGCTTATTGAAGGCAATGAGGATTTAACAGCAGTATTGAAAGCAAGAGTAGCTGATTTAAATGAAAGCAAGGCTGTGCGGACTTTAGCTTTGGACCTTCTGCTTAAAGCCATTGCAAAGATGCCGGTAAGAGAGAAAAGATCATTGCTTGAAGAGTTACACACGGCATTGGAAAATGATGTCCCGCCTGGTTTAAAATACACTTTGGCCGTTGCTATACTTGACTTAGGCCCGGTAACTGCAGCTGAAAAGGAAGCTCCTGTTAGAATGAAAATAGAAGATTTGCGCGGATACCTTCAGTTCGGGAAAGCAATGAAAGAAACATTGGCTGCGGCACCTAAAAAAGGCGAAACAAGGACAGCCTATTATCCATTCATAGGCGCAGGCAAAAATAAAACTGATTTTGAATCCGTAATAAGTTTTACAGATGCAGATTTGATAATAGGCACAGATATAAAGCCCATGAGTTTCAAGGTGTTTTCAGAGAGTGTAAAAAAGCAGTTTGAAGACATGGGAATACCTGTATCAAATATTGAAAGAGTAAAAGACCAGGTTTATAAGATCGAGTTTTTTGACCAGGCTCTTAAAAAGAAGCGGACGATCATCGTACGCTATTCATTCGATGCAACTAAAGACATCCCGCCTGAAGCCGGGACAATAGATGTGCTTTATACAAGAAATCCGGGAGAGTTTTTTACAAGAATGTCCGAAGCGGCTGTAACGGCTTTATTCGATAAAATTGCGGAAAACGGCTATTTTTATATTGGCGGGATAATAGGCAAGCATACAGGCAAGCAGGATGTAAATGCCAGGAAAGATGAAGAGCTATCAATCTTGAGATCCCATGGATTTGAACTGGTTTCAAAAAGAGAAGAAGATACATATCCAGGGTCACATCAGTATTTGTTTAAGAAGCCGGAAAAAACAAAAGCCCGGCCTAAGGAACAAGCAGTTCCTTCACCTGGGCCTAGAGTAGATAAGGCATCTGCTGAAAGGAAAGCTAAAATTGTGCCTGAAGATATTGCAGCAGGGATTGAAGGCCTCGCCAACATAGCCGCCCGTGCTGCATGGAAAATGACGCATGGGCCAGATGAATCGCTGTATGAAAATACTGCCCTTATAAAAGCAAAAGAGTTTGTTCCCTATATTGAAAAAATATTTGATTCCTATTATAAAGCAAGTTTTGAACCAGATCTGCATCGTTTACACAGCGCTATGTTCTTTTATTTATTTGGGAATTCTCTGGATAAGTTTAAAGCCAGCAACGGAAATTTGGAAGAAATCAGGTTAGCCCAAGTACGGGAGTCTGTCAGATATTTATTGCAAAAAGAAATGAAATCAGGCCAAATAGATGCTGCGCTGATTGAGCAGGTATTGCAGGGAAACTATCCATCAGGTTTGAGCGTGCCTGTAAAAAGAATATTGGATGCATACAAAAATGGAGCGTTTCCAGGCAGAATCCAGCGCATTTCGCGTCAGGTAAATACTCTAAGAGTCATTAGGAATGAACACCATGAACTTGCAAGTGCAGCGTATAATCTTGCAGAAATGGTAAGCGGCAAGCGCATTGCAATACACATAACAAAAGAAGAAGCCGCGGCAATTACTGCGGTTCTTTCTGAAATGACTGCGCGTATTGGCTATGACCTTAGTGAAAAAACGGACTTATTGTTTTTACAGGACGGTTCAGCTTATCTTTATAATCAAGATTTGCTGGCTTATGTTAATTATACACAAGATAAGCGGTTTGATGAAATACCTCCTGCGGACAGGATGGCAGAGGAATTACAAAACCCTTCTTCACCTTTTAATACTGCATTAGGTTATGAGTCAAAAGGTTTTGTTTCTGACTCTGAAGCAATACTAAGCATTTTTCAATCCGGTCAAAAAATCCCGGAATTACTTGCATCACCTTACGGAAACACAATTACTATTCGTTCGTTTATTTCATCGGATAATTCAAGAACAGCTGAGCTGCGGAGGAGCCTAGAGTCATATATAGAAAGTATTAACCTGTATCACCCTGGCGAACAGGTAAGAATTATAGTATTTGACGATTCCAATGGTAAGTATGCAGACATAACAAAAGCACTTGTTGATGAATTTAAGGGAAGAGTAGAGTATGTGGGCCCGGTTGAAAAAGAAAGGTTTATTGACGAACAAGCAAAACGGGCAGGTATGACACCTAACGAACAGGTTCGAAATACACTTTTGTTTAATAAAAATTTCATCGGGTATTATTTACAAAAACCATATATAGTGGCTGATGAGGATTTAACTGCTCAGGCATTTGCCCTTAATTCCGAGGCAGCTAAACTTGCCCGGGATATAGGTGATCGCTTAGCTAAAGGGATACCTGTGACTGATATAATAAATGAATTAAGTACTAAATATCCTTCCCTGCCAGATAAATGGAAAGATCTGCTGATGCGTTATGGCAGCGTTATTCCTGTTTCAACATTAGAGAACATTATTGAAAAAGTAATTGCTGGTGATTCAGATTACTTTAAGCTTGTGCCAACCGATGTGCTTTCAGCAATGAATAATGCTTCCCTGCGCGGCAGTGCAAAAGGTGGGCAAACGGTTACTGTTGATACCGGGCTTGTTGGCGATATTGATTTTTCTGCTTTTGAAATCATCTCTCAATATATAAGCACTTTAGATGAGAAATATAGAAGTGGTGCTGTTGGAGAGAAAATATCTCATTCTATTCCCCGTTTCAATGACATTCTTTTTGAATCAGAAAAAGGGATTGTTTTTATGATTTTGGGTATGGCAGCTGCTTTCCAAATGCCCTTTCCGTCATTGAAATTCAAATTAAGAAATGATGATGTTCTTTTATCATTTCTTACAGCGCAAGCTTCTGAAAGTGCTATCAGAGAAGACGCAAATGTTTCTCTTTATCATAAAAGGGGGGCAAGGAATATCAGGAATCTCGCAGCCTTTTACAAATGGGAAATAATGGGAAGCGGACTCCTTGTTCCGCTAATAGAAGATAATTTAAATAGATTAATATATGGGGGTGTAAAACCCGGGCCAAGTGCTGTATCACAGAGTTATGATGAGCTGGCAGCCCTATTGCAGCAAACCTCGGAAAATTATGATTATACAGGCCCAGGCGAGAAAGATAGAACTTCAAAGTTAATTTGTGATTTTGTTGATAGTCAATTAAAAGCTGCTGCAAAGTATATCGAAGATCTTGAGAAACAAAAAAGCGCACATCCGGATAAAGCTGCAAGCATTGACCAGGTTATAGCTGAATTTAGAACTGAATTCCACTTGGATTCACAAAATCCAAGGGATGAATTATATAAGGAAGTAAGGGCATTTCTTGTTGACGAAATACAAAATGAAGCGCAATTTATTCATGTTTGGAATCAATTAATGGAGAATAGGCAGAGTCAACAGGAGTTACAACCAATTATTGATGATTTAGCGGGAAAGGAAGCTCCTGACAGAAAAGCCGATAAAACGGAAATGAAGGATGAGCAGAAAAAAGAGGAAGCCAAAGCAGCGCCGGGGATGACAGCTAAAAGAGCAGTGCAAATCGGTGATATTTTATCTGCAATTGCAGATAAATTGAGGAGCAGAGGCACAGATTTAAAAACAGATGCAGCAGCGGATATGCAGTTAAGTGAAATAGTTAGAGAGATTGATGAGAATTTAGATTTCATTGAACTTTTAGGAATAGGCGGATTTTCAATAGTAATTAAAGTAAAGGACAAAACGGATAATCGTGAAAAAGCCTTAAAAATAGCCTTTGATAAGACAGGCGCAAACCTTTCTCATGAGAAAGAACTCCTTAATAGAATAACACGGGCGAATGTCAGAAACGTAGTTAAAATCGACAGGGAAGTCGGCAGCCAGAGTATATTAGAGGAGTATATAGCAGGTAAAAACTTAAAAGCTAATACTTTGTCAGTTGAGGCAGGTAAGTTAACTGAAAGGTTTTATGAGACTCTGATGGATGCTGCCCGAGATTTGGCTAAACTTAATCTATACTTAGATGATATAAATTCAATGATGCTTGATGAAAATAGAGGGTATCTTGTGGATGTTGAGATGTTTAAGGAGGTTAGTGAACAGGACGGCGGGGAGCAGGAGGCATTAAAGCGCAGTATTAAGACGATTGAAAATGAGAGATGGATAGCGATATATCCAAGGCTGACAAAAAAATTAGGCAGGATGCCGGAGGATGCGGAGTACGAGGGAGTATTAAGTATATTTTTAAATGGGCAAAATGGGGAGCAGTCTACTATTGATGGTGCAATAGAGGGTTTTTTAAAAGAGGATAGAAACGATGCGGAAAAAAATGATACTCTTCGTAAAAAATTATCTTTGCTTGGCATAACATCCGATGCAGAACAGGCAGGGATCATGGGCAGGTACGGAGACAACATAGAAGGTTTGTTAGAACGTATAAGCCAGATAGAAAAAATTATAGAAGCTCTGGAGGCAGCAACCGGGATACCTGACGGGGTGAAGGCAGAAATAATAAAGAAAGGATTAAGACATAAGGATTTCATTAAGGGATTACGTCAAGCAGGGCTTACCGATGCACAAATAAAGATAGCGCTTGAGATAATACAAAGTTTAGCCAATCCTAAGCAACAGGAAGTTAAAGGAGCAAAGAAAGTAAAAGAGAATACTACAGAACCATTTGCCAGACTCCAAGAATTAGGCAGAGGTGTCTTAAGTGAAGAGAGTTTCAGATTATTGGCCGGCGATATAGATGGTTTAAGAAAATTATTAAGGAGGCTTATCCGTGCCTTAAGGACACGAGACACACCCAATATACATGGAGTATTAGGTGAATTAAGCGGTGTTGCAAGATTGGCTGAAGCAGGGCATGCAGCGGTATATTTGGGATTAGGCTTAGGTGTGGACATAGATATATTAACGGCTGACGGCCTTTTTGTCGAAGAGAAGAATTATAATCAAGGATATACAGACAGCAGGGAAGAACTGATAGAATTTACAGGTATTAAGACTAAGTATGAGAAGATAGAGAAATTTTTAGAATTGCTTAAAACTCCAACCAATGAACGCTCAAATGAGGCATTAGAGGTATTAAAAGGGATATTCGGTGATAGGGTAGATGATGTAATAAACGGCAGCTATCCTGTAAATATGGCATTAAGCATAAGTGTAGAGGCCTTTGCCGGCAAAGGAAGAGGGCATGCCTCTATCCAGCAGATGTTAGATGATATAGGCAGTAACCTTGGGAATGCAGACAAGCTTAAAGATATATATGCGCGGATCTATGAAACCAGCCCTGAAATATATATTTGGATAGCAATAGTTGCGCCTGAGATAAGGCATAGCATGATAGAGTGGATGAGAGACAGCGGCCATACAGCCGGGCCTCCACAGATCATAGAGTTGTTAGGCAGGCTGCATAATGAAAGGTTTGCAGATTCGGTATTAATCTCTCCGTTTTTTGACCCTACCGGCAAAACCCCGCCTTATACCTTTAAGGGAAAAGAATTATCTACACATATAGTAGAGCTTCCAGCAGACATACGCACGTTAATTGAAAAAGAATTTGGGCCTGCGGCCGGTATAAATGAAGCTGTCAGGACAGCAGTGAATGCAGCTGCAGGGCCTGTTATAGCAGGAGCCGATAAGATAGCAGAAAAAGTCGGCGGGGCGGCGAGCCGATCTGATGCAGGGAAAGCAGCAGGGGCAAGCCCGGAAGCAAAGCAAATATCTTTTGCCAGGTTGTTTGATTCAGAGGCTGTTTTGGCACAAGACGACAGGCTTGGACGGATCATCGATATAGGAAAAGTTTGGAAAAGCCTTAAACCTTCAGAAAAAGAAGAACTGGCAAGACAACTGACAGAACTTGACTACGAAGCATTTGGAATAAGGAGTTTTGAATCAGTTAAGAAAGATTGGATGGATAAACTATATAAAGCAAACCTGTATATTCTATTTGATAACGATGGTATTGTTAAAGGTTATAGTGAAACTGAGCTAACTGCTAAAGAAGCTGTACTTAATAAGATAGCCGCGTATCAAAAAGACAGAGGCAGGGGGGCTTTCTTGATGGATACACTTCTGGGGAGATTAAAAACCCTAGATGTAAAAGCACTAAAATGGAAAGAAGTCGGTGATGACATTGGATTCTATCTTAGTTATTTAACGGAGAACGCATTTTACGGGATTGAGGTTTATTACGCATATTCTCAATTTACTGCTTATCCTGTTACATTTAAAGATCTTACACCTCAACAATTAGAAGAAAATATTGCTTATTATGAAAGGAATAGAGCAAGAATTGAAGCAAAGCAATGGAAAGATCTAGAGGCAAAAAAAGCGCGTTCTACAAAAGGAGTATTATCGAAAGCGAAGGTTGTTGTAGAGCCTGAAATCGACGCCGTGGGTTCTGGGTTTTGGGGAAGATCAAGCTGGGATAATGGAAAAATAGTCCCTGATAATGAACTGGTCAGGGATGAGTCTCAAATACTCGGCGAGAGGATGCAAGAATCAAATTACCAAAGAAACAGCCTGATATTGCGGAGTAAGATCTTAGAACTTGTGGCTTCTGGTGAAAGGATAGACGGACAAAAACTGGTTGACTATGTCAGATCTTTTAATTCAATTACAATGCTGGGTTATGATAAATTCGATCTTAATGCGCAAAAGGATTATTCCCCATACTTTGGTGAGAATAAATATTTTGGTGATCTGGATTTGGTCAGTCTTGCAGGGGAGATTTTAGGTCCTAAAAAAGAAAATATTATCAGGAATGCAGCGCCGTTGCTAAATAAAATTATTGAATTAAGGAATGCCGGGGTACAAGAATACATTGATGCCGTGTTTGATTTTTATTCGTTCATTATGTTTGAGTCGGAATCAAAAATATTTGCTACGGTGAATAACTCTTTTCTAATGAATATGGTCAACAGCATGCTTCGTTTACGGGGTTTGAACGGAATCTCTCATGGACATATAGATATTTTTATTCTTGAAAGGGACATACACAGGCGGGACTATGGCAATCCAAACATTGATGTTGGCAGAAGTGATTTTGTCAATCGTGTCGCGTTAGCTAATCCAGGCAAAGTTTCTGCGGAGTACATACAAAAGCTTTATAATGCAGCTAAGCCATTTTTACTTAAGACTACTATGAAGGATTGGTATGCTATGCCGCCTATAATTGACGAGTCTCAAAAAGCAGAAACTGCCGGGGGTGCAGCAAAAGATTTAGTTGGAGAATTGGACTGGGAAGGGGCGCTTGAAGTATTGTGGGATTCAATAATCTCTTCTTCAAAACAACAACCTTCCGGCCCAAGTGATGACAAAAGCGTAGTCGAACGTTTCGGAAGTAAAACCAATCAGGAAAATTATAGAAAAAACAGCGAGGCGGTCAGAAGGATGTTTGTTGAGCTTATGGGTAAGCCTGGGAGCAGGTCAAAAAGTATTGATAATATGAACTTTGATGAATTTGCAAAATATTTAATCAGTATGCATGAGACCATGGTGTTGGGAGAGGATGGGAAAACAATTTATATACCACCTACAGTGCTTGAGTTAATGAAATATAGAGAATCGAAATACATTAACCAAGAAGCCCTTGAATACAAAGCGAGGCAGTATGTTGTAGATCGAGTTGCAGGAAATTTTAACACCCCATTTGAAGAAAAAATTATACAGCTTACCATTCTTTATAGAACTATCAGAGAGTTTAGAAAAAATAGTATTAATGATGGCGAGCATACTTTAGAGGATATTGTTTGGGATATAATAGAATTTTATTATTTTGCAATGCGTCATTTTGGCTGGCCTTTTGAAAGGGTGAATGAATCATTTTTTATTAATATGGTTAATGCTATGCTTCAAATGCATGGTTTAAATCCCATTTCTACTGAAGTAGAATCAAGGTTTGCAGATTTAGAAGGAGAAGAATATTATAAAGGCTTTTATGAATTAATTGCTAGCGAAAACTCGGAAAAATTGGATAAAAATGCGGTTAATAGATATAAAAGAAATGATATCATGTCCAAGGTTATTGATGCAATGCGCTCGCTAGAAGAAAATAGAAGAAAAGATGAAGAAGAACAAGTTAAAGGTGACAGTAGACAAAATGAAAAAAAGGGCAGTACAGCAGATGCTTTCAAGGCAGCAGCGGATACCCTGGCAGAGCCTGTCACAGCAGTAACCGATGCAATCGCTGGAGAAGTAGGAGATGTGAAAAGATCAAGCGGAAGTTCAGAAACTGGCGCGAGTGCAGCAAAGGATTTAGTTGGAGAGTTGGATTGGGAAGGGGGGCTTAAGGTATTATGGGATTCAATAATCGAGTCTTCAGAACAACAAACTTCCGGGCCAACTGATGACAAAAGTGCAGTTGAACAATTTGGAAGTAAAAGAAATCAAGATAATTATAGGAAAAACAGTGAAGCGGTCAGAAGGATGTTTTATGAGCTTATGGGGATGCCGGGAAGTAAAGCAAAAAGTATTGATACTATGGATTTTGATGAATTTGTAAAATACTTAAGAAATATGCATTCTACCCTTCTGTTGGGAGAGGATGGAAAAACAATTTATATACCTCGTACACTATTTACTCATCTTAAATCTGTTGACGACTACAGCCTTCAGGAAGAACCTCTTGAAACCAGAGCGACGAGGTATGTTGTAGAGCGAGTTGCAGGAAAGTTTAACCGTCCTTTTAAAGACGTAGCTGTACCTCTTAATCTTGTTTACAGGGCTCTTAGAGAATTTAGAAAAATTAGTGTGAATGACGGGAAACACACGCTAGAAGATATTGTTTGGAATATAGCAGAATTTTATTATTTTGCAATGCATCATTTTAGTTGGCCTTTTGAAAGGGCGAATGAGTCATTATTTATTAATTTGGTCAATGGTTTGCTCCAGCTGCATCATTTAAATCCAATTCCTACATCGGTGGAATTAGAGCTTGTAAAATACCGGGGAGAAGAATTTTATAAACGATTCTTTGAATTAGTTGCTGAAAAGAACTCTGACAAATTGGATAAAGATGCAGTTAATAGATATAAAGGAACTGATATTGTGTCCCGGATTGTTGATGTAATGCTCTCCCAAGAAGAAAATGGAAGAAAAGATGCAAAAGAACAAGCTGAAGTTGATGCAGCAACAGGAGAAAAAACACAAGCAACGGGAACTTCGACAGATGAGGCAATTAAGGATGCAGGAAAACGATTGGCTCAGAAACTGAAAGAGGCCGGGGAAAAGAAAAGAAGAGAGGCTGAAATTGATGCAACAAGAAACGGAGCTCAAGAAACAAAAGCTGAAGTCACAAGAAAAGTCGGCGAGATGGCAGGTGGATCTACTGCAAAGCAGATATCTTTTACCAGATTGTTCGATTCAGATGCCGTTTTGGCACAAGACGACAGGCTTGGCAGGATTATTGATATCCGGAAGATTTGGGAAAGCCTCAGCCCTGCAGAAAAAGAAGATCTGGCAAGACAAGTGACTGAAGTTGACAATGATGCATTTAAATGGTCAGAAGATCTGAAATGGATGGAACAGTTATCCGATAGCTCCATAGATTTTCATATTCTGTTTGATAATAACGGAATAGTTAAGGGTTTTAATGTGATTTATCCTGGTATTGGTCAAACTACCAAGCTGGACAGGATAGCTACTTATCAAACAGACAAAGAAAGAGGCAGAGGGACTTTCTTGTTGAATACGCTTTTAAGTCAATTAAAAGCTATGGATAAAAAAGAGCTGAAAATCGAACCCGCAGATGAAACTGCAAAAAACTTTTATATTTCTTATTTAAGAGAAACTGCATACTATAAACTTAGTAATGATGGGATTCTCATTTATCTGGACACATTAAAAAATCTTACTCTTCAGCAATCGCAGGAAAATAATCATAATTATGAACTCATCAATAGCGTGGGTAAGTACATAGTAATTGGCGGAATTGTCTGGACAATTAACCAAATATGGCTGAACGGAAAAGTTTTCATTAAAGATGCAAATAATGAAAAAGAAGAAACTGCTAAGGCACTAAATCCAGATGAAGTCCATCAGATTTTCGAAACAAAAGAAGATGCAGAAGCATCAATTGAAGTGAACGCAGATAAGAGTACAACAAGAGCAGAAGAAAAAAAAGGAGCAATAGGAACTACAATAGATTCTGCATTTGAGGATGCGGCAAAACGATTAGCCAGGAAATTAAGAGAAGCTAAAGCTAAAGAAAAAACGGAAGCTGAAATTGATGCAACAAAAGAAAGGGCACGGGAAGATGTATTGACAAAAGAAGAAGTGCAAACAGGGACGATGACAGAGTTTACAGATATGCAAAAAGCAGGGTCGCCCGCTTTTGGCAAAGGACAAACAGAACCACAGGTTGTGCCTCTGGATAATCAAACTGCTGCAAAAGCTGCTGCACAAACTGATGAAGGTGTAGTAGGCAAAGTAGTTGGAAAAATGAAAGAAGCACGGACTGGTGTAGAAGAAGCATTAAAAACCGAAGCAGCAAGAAGAGCGGCGGAAAAAGAAGCAACGGAAAAAGAAGCGCTCCAAAATGCCTTAAGAAGAGCGCTGGGTGATTTTCAGCCGGCCGCAAAAGCAGATGAAGACATTTCTTCAGGTGTAAAACTCGTAAAGGATGTGTTTAAAAATTATCTCGATGCAGAACAGATGAGAAGGCTTAACGGTATAATAGAAATAGCAAAAGGCCATCCCGCTTTGCTTGCCGAACTGATCAATTTGACACGTTTACTCAGGCGGTTAGTAAGAGCTCTGAATGCTTATAATAGTTTACTGAAAAGACTATTGTATGAAGATAGCCTGGGAGCCTTGGCAGGAATACGCGAATCAATTAGTGTTTTCATATTTTTAAACAAAGAGATTAAAAGAACAATTGGCAATATAAATCATTTGGCTGACGGGGTAAATGGTTTGGGATTTCTTACAGAAATTCTAAATACTTCAATTGCGCCCGTAGAAAAAAATATTAAAGGGGCAGTTGAGCTGTCAAAGAGGTTGGAACAGGGAGAAAAAGCAATACAGAGTTTATTTACTCAAGGCTCTGCTGCTGCCCAGCCGGTAAATTTTGAGCAGGAAATGAAGCGGTCAAGTGATGCCTTGTCGGATGAAGGGGCCATTGATAGGTCAAATTTAGAAAAAGTAGCAAAGCTGCTTGAACATATAGCCGCTGCTGAAGCCATTGAAGCCAGTGAAAGGAGAGAAAAAGGTGCAGATATAACAGCAAAAATATTGGGCGGCTTTGCATTTTTTGGCGGCCAGGCACTTGCCTTGCTATTAATGCTCGTTAAGGTCCTGACAATAGGCCAGGATATTAACATCTTTGGGCACACTGTTAGATTAGGAGTAGGGCCTCTCCTGGCACTGATCTTAACCGCTCTTATATTTATTGGCCGAGCTTCCTGGATAATTATGAGCGGGATATACTCTATTATGCAAGACCTTAATGAAGCTTCCGTAAGAGGTGTAAATATTGCCGCATTAGCAAATCAAGCCGACACCATGGACAAGGCATCGATACAGAAAATGGAAAACGAAATAGCGGAACAAAAAAAGAAAGCTCAAATGAGAAGAGAAGCCCGGAAACTTGAAATCAGCCCAACATTAGATTTCGGCACTTTGCGGGATGCGTTTGCTTTTCCAGCTGCAGGTTTGCTGGCAATAGGGCTGACAGCGGTTTTCTTTCCTATAGCGCCGGGAGTCCTGTTAGCTGCGGTTGCAGCTGCTTTTGGTTTAGGGGTCATCGACTTGTTCACAGGTTTCAGGCTTTTCGGCGCAGCTGATTTTTTATTTGAAAAACTCATAGAAGGGGTTGTAAATGCAATGAAAGGTTTGGAAAAAGGCATACATGAGAAGGCAGAAGATATAAAATTCAATGAACAATTTATAAGGCAGCTTTTGGATAATCAAATGAAGTCCTGGCAGTCCATGTGGCATGTCTACAACAAGATAAAAGAACTTACTGACCAGCAAGATACAATTATCGGAGAAATTAAATCACGCCTTAATGGAGCTCTAAAACGTTTTGATGGTTTCAGCAAAAAAGCAGATGTATTTGAGGGCGATATGCAAAAAGAGGCAGAGGAAGCTGCCAGGGCGCTCAGCCGGCTGCAGCAGGCTGTTACGGATATGGAAACCGTTTATAGCAAGGCAGAACAAAAAGCAATGGATATTCAAAATAGCATGCAGGAAAGTTCAAATCGTGTGGCAGATTTGCTGATCGGTCTTGAAAAACTGGTTGAAGAAGCAAAAAGAGCCAAGGAAAGGGCTCAACTTGATGTGGAAGAACAAGTCAGGGAAGCAGATGGACTGATCTCTGAACTGAAAAATTTGATAGTTACACTGGAAACTGTGCGCGCCAGGATAAATCAAATGAATAGTTTATTTAACAGCAGCCGTGTTAGTACTTTTCAGGAGCTTATCAATGCAACCAGAGAACAATTTAAACTGCAAGCTGATATTACCGCCTTAATAAAGAAACAGGATGAAAAACTTAAAGAACTTTCTAAAATTCCCGCGCGGGTTGAAGCAATTAGAAAACGTTTAAAAGAGGAAATTGAAGATAAGATCTTGCCGGAAGCCCAAAAACTGGCAGAACGGGTCCTTGCTGAACAGAGGTCTGCAACAAAGCTGATGGAGCAATTAGCGCAATTAAGGCTGGAAACTCTCAGAGAAGCGCAAATAATTAAAGAGGCCGCAGAAAAAGATGCGGCGATAGTTGCGTCTACCGGCCAGGACTGGGCAGCAAGAAAGGCTGAGCTGGATAAAGAAGCCGGAGAAATACAAGCAGAGCTGGATGGGATCAATAGTAAGATAGATGAAGCAGAAAAATTAACACCGCAGATAGAGGCAGGTTTAGCTGATTTCCAGGGACAATTGGAGATTTTTGAAAATGCCCAGAGAGAGATGAACTTGCATCTTCAGCTGGACAAACTGCAAAGTGCAGAACTTGACGGGCTCATTCAAGAGTTAAAATTAGCCTATGGGCCTGATAAAGTACACAAAGCTGCTGACGGCACCTATTATGTTTCATCTGTAAGCAATGATAAACTAAACGGCTTATTAAAAGATGTTAATGAAAAGGCAAAAAAGGCGGCTGAAAACAAAAAAGAAATAGATAGATTAAGATCTGAAGTCCAGGCTTTGCAAAGAAATTTAAACGCGCGTATTACACAGTTTGACCGGGCATATCAAAAATATACCGAATTAATCAAAGAATATAAAATTCAGGCAGGGCAGCTTATGAAAAAACTGGGTGATGCAGAGACAACCGGGTTAGCCCGCCTGGATGCAGTAAGAGCCGACATTCAGGTGATGTATGACAATATTATGAAAGTTGACCCGCAAAAGTACATTGGTGAAATTAAAAAGGTTTATGAGGAAGCCCTGGAGGTAGTTAATTTAAGCGTTTCTGCGCTGCGTCAGAGGGAACGGAATATTGCTGAAGAATCCAGGACAGCAGATGCATCCGTCAATGCCGCCTACGAAAGATTAGTAAAGGCTATTGCTCAGGCTGTCCAGGCTACGGTTGTTGATCCGTTAAACAAGGCTTTGGCAGATGCTAATAAATTAAAGGATTTTATTGAAAAAAATCCTTCAAGAATAGTCATTCCCGGTGTACACGCAGATGACAGGGGAGAAATTACAGGGTTAATTCAAAGCATGGCCGGTGAATACAGCGTCACTATTAACACTGCCGGCGAAGATTTAGTCGTTGAAATAAGCCAAAAAAACATTGATTCGTTAGAAGATACAAACATAAACGGCAAAAGCCTGGAAGAATTAATAGCAATGTTAAAAAGAACAAATGATTATATCCGAAGATTACAAGATTTAAACAGCCAATTAATCAGGCGGTCTAAAGCTATAATGGATGCTGCTATAGCAAAGCGAAATGAATTAAGCCAGGCAAGATATCAAAAAGAACTAGAAGAGTATAATAGGAGCAGAGACGGCCTTTTGAGGGAATTAGCTGCAGCAGAAGAGAAACAAAGGACTCAGCAGCAAATGCGGGAAAGGAAAAGGAGTTTGGGGATTTCTGAAGAAGACGATGCAGGCGCTTACGAATCGGAAGTTCAAAGAAGTGTAGGTGCTATACAAGCTGCTATCAATTCCTTATCAGGAAAGAAACCAGGCAATATAAGCCTTAGAAGAGCAACGCACAGCGGAGGCCAAAGCCTTCCGGATTTAAAAGCGGGTAATAGGGATGATGGAGGATTAGATACAAGTAGGGTGGCGCTGGGAATTGCGCGAAGGCTTATGGAAGCCGCACAAGGGTATGCCCCATTAACTTCTGATGAGAGGGCGATATTAGAACGTCAAATAGGAGGACAAGCTGCCGGTGCTGCTTCTGATAAAGCTACCGCTGAAGCCGCTGCTGAAGCCGCAAAAATAATAGCTAAGCTGGGCGGCAGGAATGCCCGGCCTAAACAAGGGCCGGATGCCCAGGGCTTAACTATTAATATTATTCCTCCCTCGCCTGCAGAATTAGCGCAAGAGCAATCAGCAAAGGGTGCCCAAGCGAAATTAGAACAAGCAGGAAGAGATACGGAAAACCTGAGATTGGCAAAGCTAAGGTTATCAGAACCAGATGAGCATGCTCAAAGGATGCAAGCAGAAAGAGCAAATAGAATCGCATTGGCAATGGAGGAAGCTGCAGAAAGAGCAAAACTGCCTGAAGGTTTAAGAATGAAACTAGCAGGAGTAACGCTAACAGATCCGGACGGGCCGGTATCCTATTCAGTAACTCAGGAAGGTGCACGAAAAGGAAGGCTTAGTTCGGAGGAAGGTCCAACCGCTGAAGGCATAATGCGGCAAAGAATTATAGATTTAAATGGCGAGTTGGCAATACAAACTCAAGTAAGCAGACAAGTCCGTGAAAGCATATCGCAAGAACTAGCACAGCACCCTGTTATGAGAGATAATCCGACAGTTGATGTTGCGGAAGCAAGAGCATCCATGGAGAGCCGAGGTAGTCGTTTAGCTATTGACCCCCGAGATGGCAGGACTGTAACATTACCACCAGTACATTCAGAACCTGCACAAGCAAAACCTTCACAATCTGCACCGGCAAAACCAGCAGCACCTGCACCTGCTGCCGCCCCCGCCGGCCCGGGAGCTAAGGCCTATTCCTTTGTTGGCCGTGCCCTTATTGCTTTAGGTACATCTTTGATAGCCTTGGCGATTGTGGAAGCCTTACTTCATATTAGCATTTTAGCCGCTCAGGTTGCGGGATTTTCTTCAGGTGCTGTTATTTTATTTTATACTGTACAATTTTCCACTTTAGTTCTTGCAAAATTCAGTAAGGTTACGCCTGAAAAACAACAGCTGGTGTTAGACGAAATAACTGAAACGGTTAATGACTTAAATTTACAGCAAGCACAGCAGGGACAGGGTAAACCGATTGCCTTGAATACCGGCTATTTATCCAAACGGTGGAATCCGGCGCCTGCGCGAACAATCAATGAAGGTGAATATTATGTGCTTGATATAGACCTTAAATTGATTTCCGGCCTGCCAAAATGGCAAAGGGGCCTTATTATAGAACATGAAATAGGGCATATAACGGAATCCGGAAATACCGCGAAATCAGAAGCCACGAGAATGGGTAAGATATGGAACGAAATCACTAATTCATTAAAAGACATGAAAAGATTTTTAAGACCGGCATTAAGACCCGGTGTTGCAGCTGCCGGCGCTGCCCTGCAAATAACAAGGCGGGATAGTTTTGTTTCCAGGCAGGCAAGGAATTTGATGGGCGGATACTTGATAAGGATAGCATCCGGGCAGGAAAATGAACAGGAATTAAAGGGTATGGCCAAGCTTGGAGTCAAGCTGGTCAATATAAGGATGCTTGAAGCCGGAACCGCCGGCCTGGTTCTTTTAGCAGAGAATATCAATGTGAATGTCGGCAATTCAATGGTTTCAATTAACGTCTACGGGCAGAACAGAAAATTGGAAGATTGTCCGGGAGAAATTTCAGATATATTTATTGAAGTCTCGGATAAAACTCAGCTCTCGGACCTTGGAATAAAAAATATACTTCCGTATGCAGGTATCAAAACAATAATAGAATTAAAAGAAGGTGTTTTAAATGCTGCTAACAATGAACTTATGGCCAAAACCCTGGGAATTTCAGGGTTTAAACCTCTTGCAGTTGAAATGGATGACAGGCTGACGGAAGAGAAGTTTCAGGATTATAGCAGCACAGCAGATGGCCTGCTCGCAAAAGATAAGATGCTTGTGTCCAGCCAGTGGGTAAGGTCTTTAGTCGTACGTTCAGGCAGCCAATTAACAGCTGGGATGGCCAATATGAGAATATATTTGCAGGAATTAAGCGTTGAAATAGGCAACAGGTATGACGCTAAAGGCTCTTTGCTCAGGAACGAAAAGAAGCACGGAAAAGAAATGTCTGAAGGTGAAGTCTGGGCCAGGGTGATAATAGGTGCGCTGGGCATAGAAGCAGAAGACAGGATTGTAGGTAAACTTGCAGATGTCAATGATTTCAATGAACAGATGAGAGGCTCGGTAAATGTTATCGAGCTTTCAGGATGGATGCCGAGCGACAGCTTAAAACAGGAAAACAGGGGTTTATATGCACCGGTCATTGACAGCCTGGCGGTGGATTTGAGCAAAGAATGCAAACAATACGGAGTAAAAGATAAGGAGCTGGACAGGATAATGACAGAAATAAAAGACCTTGCTTCGCAGGCCGCAGGCAGAGAGGCAATAAACGGTGTGTTGGCAGATGACTTAAGGAGGCAGGAATTTGACCTCGCCAAACGGTTATTAAAGTCCCTATCAGCCGCAGGCAAGGTTAACGAAGCTGAAATAGAAAAGGCTGTTACCGGGAACACTGTTTTAAATAACGAAAGTATAAAAACTTTGGCTATGCTCAAGGGTATTACGAACTCGCCGGAAGTCATGAACAAAAACAGCAAAGAGCTTGAAAACCTGTTCGGGGCTGAGAATCTCAGGACTGCCAGGTATCTGGAGTGGGTCAAGGCCAAACAAATAGCGGACGTGGCAGATCTGATACACAAGAAAGAAGGAAAAGTTGTAATTCAGTTAAGCGGCGCAGGATTAGAAGATACCGTAAGGCACGAGCAGGTGGTTAATGAAATAATTGAATGGCTGCGCATGTTCGACGGTATAAGGATCGATGTGTCTGGTTTAGGCGAAGGCCAGCAGGGTATTGAGGTTTTGAGCCTGTTCGCAGGAAAGCTGAATTCTGGGATCAAAATGGAAGCGGCTAAAGAGGCTCTGCTGCACGGCGCAAGGGCCGGGGATGTGTGGCGTAATAAAACGATCGTGTTTGATATCGGGACAGCTCAGGGGATGGAATGGGAAGGAAATATAAGAGATATTCGCTGGAAATACGGTTTCAAGTTTGCCGGAAAATTCATGTACCAGCAAGGCGGAGTCCTGGATGTTGATGTTTCAAAGATAGATAAAACAAAAGGCGAGGAAACGCTGAAGGAAGTATTTACCCGCGGTGCAGAAGTAGTGAATCTGGTCCTTGGTTCAAGCGAAGGCGATGAACTTATACGGCTTAAAAGCATAGCTGATAAGTCCGAAGGATTTAATATATTTAACGCCTGCCAGTTAATAAGCAGTTTATCGAGCGCAGTGAAGGTCAGCGGTGAATACGGCAGGTATCTGGAAGGCTACAAAAGAGGCATGAGGATGATCGAAAACTGCGACGGCATGGACCTGGCTAAAGTAGTACAGATAATAGAAATGCTAAGGAAGGTCGTTAAGATAGATGATGAAGGAAGGAAGATACTAAAAGACCTGAAAGCAAATAATTGGAAGGTTAATCATCTAAAGGATATTCTTAAGGAGTTTTCATCGGATAAAGCCGGCCTTGAAAATGTCGATGCCCTGGTGGCAGAATTGAACAAACTTATATATGAAGCCAATTCCCCGGAAAAAGTAGCTGAGCTTTCAGGGTTTATTAAAGGGGTATTTGGAGACGGATTTGAACACGCGATGGAAATGAATATTATGGAAAACCTTAAAATGTACGCCCAGCCTGCCGCAGTTAATGCTGTAAAATCAATTCTTGTTGCCGCATAAACATAACAGCATTAATCTATTCTCGCTTATTTAAGATAATTGTTGACATGGCAAAAGCAACATGATATAATCGCTAACATAAAAAGAAAATAAAACCAGTGATAAGGGGTAAGGTGTAAGGGGTAAGAAACTACTTCAATTCTTACTGCTTATCCCTGAATTTAATGGAGGTGTAAAATGAAGGTTTATATTGACAAGGAAGCCTGTACCGGCTGCGGATTATGTGTTTCTACCTGCCCGGATGTTTTTGATATGGACGAGAACCTGGCTGTGGCAAAGCAAAGGAATATTAATGACAAGAATAAGGAAAGCGTGAAACAGGCAGCAAAGGATTGCCCGCTTGAAGCTATTAAAATAGAAGAATAAATTAGTAAACAATAGCCGCAGGTTCCTAATCAAAAACCTGCGGCTATTTCTTTTTTTAATTTGACTATTCCACATAGCTTGCTACGTGGTTCCTTTTCAGGTCATTGCGATCCCTCAAAGAGGGAGAAGCAATCTCGAAAATGATCTTGCAACGTCGAGATCGCCACGGCCACCCATGGTGGCCTCGCGATGACAAGTCTTTGATATCGCTCAGCTTGTTTTGCGAAGGTTCAATTCCATGAAAAACAATATTTTAGAAGCAATAAAAAGATTAAAAAAAGAATACCCGGACGCAAAGGTTGCGTTAAGTTATTCCAACCCTTTAGAGATACTTGTTGCTACCATACTTTCAGCCCAGTGTACGGATGAGCGGGTCAATATAGTTACACAGGCTTTATTTAAGAAATACAGGAAACTCGACGATTACGCAAATGCGGACCTGAAAGAATTTGAGCAGGACATACGTTCAACGGGTTTTTACAGGCACAAGGCTAAAAATATCATAAATTCAGCAAAACTGATATTGAAGAATTTTAAAGGCAAAGTCCCGGATAAGATGGAAGAAATATTGACCCTCCCCGGTGTTGCAAGAAAGACTGCAAATGTAGTTTTGGGCAACGCTTACGGGATAATCGAGGGGATAGTAGTAGACACTCATGTTATAAGGCTTTCACAAAGATTAGGGTTCACCAAAAATGAAGCCCCTGAAAAGATCGAACAAGACTTGATGAAGATAGTGCCGAAAAAAGACTGGTTTGCTTTTTCCTACCTCCTGCAATCCCACGGAAGAAAAATCTGTAAAGCCCGAAACCCGGACTGCCCCGGCTGTTTCCTGAATTACCTTTGTCCTTCAAGCGGCAAATTTTAATTGACACACCCAGAAGCTTATTATATAATCTAAATGTATTATGTGTAGCATGTGGGAGAAATAATTTATGAACAAAAGATTTAATGCGGTTATTACTAAAGAAAAAAAATGGTATGTAGCTCACTGCGTTGAATTGGATGTAGTCAGCCAGGGAAAAACCATTGAAGCAGCCCAGAAGAACTTAAAAGAGGCAGTTGAACTTTATCTTGAAAGCTTTAGTAAAGATGATATCCCTGAAAGCAAAGGTGAAATGGTTATATATCCCTTTGAAATTGCCGTTAGATAATTAAAATGGTTAAGCTTCCAATACTTTCAGGACATAATTTAATAAAAGTATTAAAGAAAGCCGGATTTGAAATTATTCGACAAAAAGGCAGCCATGTTAGTTTAAGTAAAGAACAATTTAGAACAGTAGTTCCTCTTCATGACGAATTAGCCAAAGGTACTTTGCTTGCCATCCTCCGCCAATGCGGCCTGACCAAAGAAGATATTTTTAAATTGAAATAGGGAAGGTTAATAAATGATTTCAGTAATTATTGCTGTTATTGGATTAATAGCATCTGTTGTTACTGCTTCTTTATCTTATTACTTTGCCAAACAACAACAAATAAAAATACAAGAACGTAGGTTAAAAGAAGAATACTATAAGTCGTTTATTAAAGCCCTTAGCGATGTCGCAATAGATAATAAAAGTGATGAAGCACTAATAAAAATGTCTGAGGCGTTTAATTCTCTTATAGTAATGGGAAGCCCTGAAGTTGTTGAAAAAGTGATGGATTTTCATGATTTTGTAAAACCAAGTAATAAGGAAATAAATAGATTATCTCAAGAGTGGCTACAAAAACATGATCAATTATTAAGAGAGATGGTAATTGTAATGCGTAAAGATTTATTTGGTAAAGAAAAAAATATCAATAATTATCTTCATAATGTTCATTTAGTCGGTGGAAAACTCAATAAATAATTATTAATAACCCTATCTAAATTTAACACTTGCCTTATTTTCTTATAGCTTACAACTTACGGCTTAACACTTCATTAAGTATTTGCTATAATCTTTTAAACAAATTATGACTAACGCATTTTTGGAACAACTTAACAAGGAGCAGCAGGATGCGGTGCTCCATATAAACGGGCCGCTGATAATATTTGCAGGAGCAGGCACTGGAAAGACCCGCGTCATCACTTACCGTATAGCCCACATGCTCAATCAGGGGATATCGCCTTATCACATCCTGGCAGTTACTTTTACCAATAAAGCAGCCGAAGAGATGAGGAAAAGGGTAGACAACCTGGTACCTTCGCTCGGCAAAGCCGTGTGGGTCTCAACTTTCCATTCTTTCTGCGCTCATTTTTTAAGGGTAGAAGCAAAAAATATCGGGCTTGACCCTCAGTTCCTGATCTATGACGATACTGACCAGAAGAACGTTATAAAGAAGTGCATAGAAGAGCTTATCCTTGACGACAAAAAGTATAAACCTGCAAGGATATTAGAGATAATATCCAGGGCAAAGGACGACATGCTTGACGCTGACTCCTTTGAAATACATGCACAGACATCCGCTGACACTTTCAGGCAGATTGTGGCGACGGTTTACAAGCTTTATCAAAACAAACTTAAAGAGGCAAGCGCTCTTGATTTCGGTGACCTGCTCTTGTCTACGGTAGAGGCTTTGCGTGATGACGAGCGGTTAAGGCAGAAATATCAGGAGAGGTTCACCCATGTCCTGGTAGACGAGTACCAGGACACCAACCACGCCCAGTACCTCCTTACAAAATATATCTCGGCAAAACACAAGAACCTTTGTGTTGTAGGCGATGACGACCAGTCTATCTACTCCTGGCGCGGCGCAGACGTAAGGAACATCCTTGAATTTGAAAATGATTATCCTGAGTGTAAGATGATAAAACTCGAAGAGAATTACCGCTCTGTATCTAATATACTGGATTCCGCCTGGAACGTAATAAAAAACAACGAGAAACGCGTAGATAAAAAACTTTGGACGAGCAAAAAAGAGGGCAATGATGTTAAGCTTTATGAATCAGCTACAGCTATCGAAGAAGCCCAGAGCGTTGTAAGCAGGATAGAGTACCTGAAAAATAACAAGAATGAAAAATTCAATGATTTTGCGGTCTTTTACCGCACTAACGCCCAGTCAAGAGTCCTTGAAGACGCTTTCAGGCGTGCAGGCATACCTTATGCCATAGTCGGCTCCGTGCGGTTTTACGACAGGCAGGAAATAAAAGACTTGATGGCCTACCTCAGGCTTCTCCATAACCCGAACGACAACATCAGTTTTGCAAGGATAATAAATGTGCCTAAAAGAGGAATCGGTAAAACTGCCTTTAAATCGATAGAGCAGGCCTCAAAAGATAAAGGTGTTTCTCTCTGGTATGCTCTTGAGCACATGAGCTCGATTGAAGCGACTCCTTCTGCAAGAAAATCTATCCTTGAATTCAAAGAAATGATATATCAGCTGAGGCTTTCAAAAAACAATCTGACTATAAGACAGATAACTGAAAAAATAATCGAAAAAACAGGTTATTTAAAAGAACTTGAGGCTGAAGACACACCTGAGGCACAGAACAGGATCGAGAACATATACGAACTCTTGACCGCGATAGGCGAGTTTGAAGCACGCTCGCCCGATAAATCCTTATCCGGTTATTTGACCCAGGTATCGCTTGTAAATGATATAGACGAGTGGAAGGATACTTTCGATAAGGTAACTCTGATGACGCTCCATCTTGCTAAAGGTTTGGAGTTCAGGACGGTTTTTATCACCGGGCTTGAAGAGGGGCTTGTTCCTATAGGCGAATCTGCCTTTGATATGGATGAACTCGAAGAAGAAAGAAGGCTTATGTATGTCGGAATGACAAGGGCAAAAGAAGACCTTTATTTAAGCTGGGCACAGGAGAGGACGGTTTTCGGCAAAACCCGCTGGAACATGAGGTCACGGTTCATTGACGAGGCAAAAGTATTTATAGAAGAAAGAGCAAGCATGCCTGAAATAAAAAGAAACGTTTCATCCTATAGCCCTGAGCCCGCTCCTACCAAGGCTAATTCCGGGCCGTTCCAGCTTGAATCCCGTGTAAAACACGAAAAATTCGGCCTGGGGAGGATCATAGATAAATCCGGTTCAGGAGACGATTTAAAAGTTGTTGTTTTATTTGATACAGGGCAGTGGAAGAAACTTGTAGTAAAGTATGCCAACCTTGAAGAATTAACAGATTAAACCAGCTATAAGTTATAAGAAAAGGCAACTGCATTTAATGGTTTTGATTTTTCTTAAAGCTTATAGCTTAAAACTTATAGCTTATAACTGCCTTGCGAGCGGGACTTCGCCGCAGTCCGGGAAAAAAGGGCACCTGACGCATTCACCCCAGATCTTATGAGGCAGCTCTTCCCTTGCTATTTTCTTATAACCTATTTTTTCAAAAAAGTTAGGCACAAAGGTAAGGCAGAATACCCTGTTTACTCCGAGGTTCTTTGAGATCTTATGGCATTCTGACACCAGTTTTGACCCGAGCCCTTTTTTATGGAATTTCTCGTCAACAGCCAGGGCCTTTACCTCTGAGAGGTCTTCCCAGGATACATGCAAAGCGCAGCAGCCGGCTATTTTGCCTTTTTCCTCGGCTACTACGAACTCCTGGATATTCTCATAAATTTCGCTTAACGGCCTTGCCAGCATCTCTCTTTTTTGCGCGAAATGATTTATCAAGGCATGTATAGCTTTCACATCTCTTACTTTGGCTTTCCGTATTTTCATTTTAACTCCATTTTATATGCTTATTGAGAGTCCTTGAGAGCCACCTTTTGCCGGAGCAAGCTATATAGTAACTTCGAGATTGCTTCGCCTTCGGCTCGCAAAGACGGCTTTATTGTGCTCAATGTTGAATTATGTCAATAAGCATTTATTTAAAGTTGTATCCCAATTCCAATGCTGCCTGATTGGCTTTTATTAGTTCTGGTTTATCCGGAAAGGCTTTTTCGCAGGCTTTTTTTGCGCTGTTTAAGCTAAGGATATTTTTTGACCTTAAAAACACACCCAGAGTTATCATATTTGCCGTCCTTACATTTTTAATCTGTTTATCAGCAAGCTCGGTTGCCGGGATAGGTTTTACAGTTACATCCGGTATATTTGGTTTTTTACAAACCAGAGAAGAATTATATATTATCATAGAACCATTTTTCATCTTCGGAAGAAATTTGTTTAAAGACTGTTCATTTAAAGCTATCAGGGTTGATGGGTTTACAAAAACAGGAGACCCTATCTCCTCGTCGGATATGATAACGGATGAATTAGCCGTACCGCCGCGCATCTCTGCGCCGTAGGACGGGAACCAGGTGGTATGTTTGTCTTCTTCAAGTGCAGCCTGGGCAAGTATCATGCCTGTAAGAAGGACCCCCTGCCCGCCAAAACCAGCAATGATTATTTCTTCAGAAATCATATTTTCTTTCATTTTATTGTTTATCTTTATAAATGCCAAGTGGGAATGTTTTTAAAAATACTTCATCTATCCACTTGATAGATTCGTTTGGTGTCATTGCCCAGTTGACAGGGCACATGGAAAGGACTTCAACCAAGGAAAACCCTTTATTATTTATCTGGTTCTGAAAAGCTTTCTTTATCGCCTTCTTAGCCTTGATTATATTTTTAGGGTTATTAACAGCAACTCTTTCAAGGTATGCCGCACCCTGTGTCTGAGACAAGAGTTCGCAGACCTTCAAAGGGGGGCCGTCTCTTTTAAGATCTCTTCCTGCGGGAGTGGTAGCCGTTTTCTGGCCAAGAAGGGTGGTCGGCGCCATTTGGCCGCCGGTCATTCCGTAGATAGCGTTGTTTACGAAAATAACAGTTATATTTTCACCCCTGTTCGCCGCATGTACTGTTTCGGCGGTGCCGATAGCTGCCAGGTCTCCGTCACCCTGATAGGTGAATACAACTCTGTCCGGCAACACCCTTTTTATCCCGGTTGCAACCGCAGGAGGCCTGCCGTGAGGCGCTTCTGTGACGTCAACATTGAAATAATCGTAAGCGAATACAGCACAGCCTACAGGAGCGATACCTATGGTTTTTTCTCTTACCCCAAGCTCATCTATAACTTCTGCCACAAGCCTGTGGATTATCCCGTGCCCGCAGCCGGGGCAGTATAAATGCTCATTTGATTTAAGCGATAAAGGACGGCTTAATATACTTTTCATATAACTGATTTAATGCAAAATGCAAATTGCAAAATAAAAAATGAAAAATAAAGATTATTATTAAGGTTTTAAATTTGCATTTTGCACTTTGCAATTTTCATTTTGCAATTGTTTTTATCTCTTGAAGCACTTCCTGTTCATTGACAAGCCCGCCGCCGGGCCTGCCTAAAAACTCAACCGGGCACTTACCGTTTACGGCAAGACGGACATCTTCAACCATCTGGCCCAGGTTCATTTCTACAACCAGAAACTTTCTTCCGGGTTTTGCATTATCAGCTATTACTTTTTCAGGGAACGGCCAGAGCGTTATGGGCCGTATTAAGCCGGCTTTTATTCCCTGCTCTCTTGCTTTTCTTGCTGCGACCTTTGCGACCCTTGCAGCTATACCGAAAGCAACGAGTATTATATCCGCATCTTCAATGTTTTCAGACTCATATCTAACTTCATTTTTTTTAATACTATTATACTTTTCATTAAGCTTCCAATTAAGCTTTTCAAGTGCTCCATCGTCCATTAAAAGCGACCTGTGAAACCTCGGAGGCCTGCCTTTTGCCCCGGTCAAAGCCCAAGCTATTTGTTGTTGGTCTTTACTGGTTACTGGTTTCTGGTCACTGGTCACTATGGTTACCGGTTCCATCATCTGGCCTACTACACCGTCTGCAAGGATTAAGACCGGGTTCCTGTATTTAAAGGCAAGGCCGAAGGACATATTTGCAAAATCATACATTTCCTGTACTGTTGACGGCGCAAGGACTAGCATCCTGTAGTCTCCGTGGCCGCCGCCTTTTGTGCTCTGGAAATAGTCGCCCTGAGAACCAGCAATATTGCCCAGGCCCGGACCGCCGCGCTGGACATTGACTATTAAAGCCGGAAGCTCGCATCCCACCAGGTACGATATGCCTTCCTGTTTTAAGGATATCCCGGGCGAAGAAGAGGAAGTCATGGCAAGGGCGCCTGTACCTGCAGCACCGAGCACCATGTTTATAGCAGCAAGCTCGGACTCTGCCTGCAAAAACACGCGGCCAAGCTCAGTCATTCTTTTTGACATGTGAGCAGGTACCTCGTTTTGCGGCGTAATAGGATAGCCGAAATAGGCCTGGCATCCTGCCGCGATAGCCCCTTCGCATAAGGCTATGTTTCCTTTTAATAATATCTTATTCATAACTGACTCAATGCAAACTGCAAAATGCAAATTGAAAATTGAAAAATTATTTACTTTTCTTTGCTGTTATTATTGATTTTGCAATTATTTTGGTTAATTCTTCACATTCTTTTATTTAATGTTAAAATGCTTAAATTCTTTACTAAATTCGTTCTTTCAATTAGTTTTAGACAATACGTAGTTTCTCTTAATTCTTTAAGGACTATTTGCATCTTGTGAACAAAATCCAAACGGCTTTCAGCGCTGCAAGCCTCTTCATAATTAGCTCCGCTGGATGTTGCTGACCTAATAATTTGTTTTCCTATAATCCTTAATTCTACTCTGTCATAAAAGTGAGATGTCAATTTAATTATTTGTGCTGCAAAGTCTAATAATCTTTCAGAAATATTATTTTGCATTTGTTTATCATTCAGCAGTTATTTTTTGTTTAATACTATTTTGCATTTTGCACTTTTCACTTTGCATTATCTTTATGTACTTCTATACAGACTTCCGGGCACATCAGGTAGCAGAAACCGCAGCCTGTGCAGCCGTTTTCTGCTATAGGGACAGCCGGATGGTAGCCTTTTTTGTTGAATTCCTTTGAAATTATGAGTGATTTTTTAGGGCAGACTTCTATGCAGAGAGTGCAGCCTTTACACCTGTCGGTTTCAATAATTACTTTGCTCATATAAAAATATATTACATCTTTAGAGAGAAAAAGTCAAAAAATTCAGCGCACTGAAATATCCGTCAGGAATTTGGCTTTTAATATGCCTTCATCCCATTCGCCTTGGGGGGTGGAATCCCAGATAATACCTCCGCCTATCCCCATCTCTCCTTTCCCTCCTTCAAGAAGCAGTGTCCTTATCGGGATATTGAAATAGAAACTCCTGTCCGGAGCTATAAAACCTATAGCGCCGGTATAGATGTTCCTCTCTTCTGTTTCTATTTCGCGTATGACCTCCATGGCACGTATCTTGGGCGCTCCAGTAACTGAGCCTGAGGGGAATAAGGAAGCAAAAATATCATAAACTGAGATATTGTTTTTGACCTTTGCTTCAATGCTTGAGGTCATCTGATATAAAGTCTTGTATGATGAGACTTCGAACAAGCGCGTAACATTTACATCTTCTCCGATCCTGCCCAGGTCGTTCCTTAGAAGGTCTGTTATCATGACATTTTCAGCGCGGTTTTTTAAGTCATATTTGAGCTGAAAACGCGCGGCAAAGTCAAGCACAGGGTTTTTTCTGCGGGGCCAGGTCCCTTTCATCGGTTTTGTGCTGGTGAGCCTGCCGTTTCTTTTCATGAACATCTCCGGCGATAATGACACTACCTTAAAACGGTCAGCTTCGATGTATGCCGGGTACGGCACGGGCTGGTCATGCAGGAGCCTTGAAAAAAGAGAAGTTTCGCTGCCTTCAAATTGAAATTTCATTTTTATACAATAGGTGATCTGGTACACATCGCCTATTGAAATAAAATCATGGATACGGCGTATATTCTGTTGGTAATCTTCGTAAGAAAGAGATGTTTTCAGCCCGCTTACTCGGAAAGTACCGGATGCTTTTTTAAGGAAATCCTTTGCTGGTACAGGCCGGCTGTAGCACCCCATATAAAGAAGCGGGAATTTATAGGTTTTATCGAGTTTCAGTTTGTCCTCAAAACCGTAGCCTGCCTCATAAGATAAAAATCCCGCGATGTAGTAACCTTTGTCAAGCAGGGACTCAAGGGCTTCAAAAGCTCTCTTAAGATCCGAAGGAGTATTGCAGGAAATGACAGCTTTGGGCGAGCTGAAAAGAAGGGGTTTATTCTCAAATCGTGTGTATACCAGCATAAGGCATCCATTGGTTCGGCCGGGATGCCCGTTGAGCGCGGGCTAGAACATAGCCTTGAATTTCTTTTATCCCGCGGCATGGAATCCCCCGTCTTCAGACGGGGGAGGAATGCGTTCGCATTCGTCCCGAGAGGGCGACAGATTTAAGGAGCCTCCGGCTTCAGCCGGAGGGGTCGCCACTAAGATTATTTTGACAGCACAAAAATCGCATCGTAAGCAAAAAGGTTCGGTAGAAAATGGATTTCCCTGTTTTTGCCCAGGAAATGCGCTTCAAGTATATTGAAATTTTTTTCTTTACAGAACCGCTTAAAATCAGCGGCGCTTAAAAACCTGACATTCGGGGTATCATGCCACTGGTATGGCAGGGATTTTGTTACCGGTGAGCGGCCCTGAATAGAGAGCATATACCTGGCTTTATAATGGGCGAAGTTCGGGAAACCTATAATAACGTTTTTTGCCACGCGGAAAGCTTCTTCCATAACAAAGTCTATCTTCTTTATTTGCTGCAAACTCTGGTTAAGGATTATGTAATCAAAGGCTTTATCGGGAAAATCAGGAAGCCCGGAATCAATATCGGAGTGGAATACGTTTAAGCCCTTTTCTATGCAGTCATGGATGGCTTTTTCATCCACTTCTATGCCCTGGACTTTTGCCTTTTTTTCTTTTTCCAGGTATTCGATCAATTCGCCGCTGCCGCAGCCAAGGTCAAGAACGCGGGAACCTTCTTGTATGATATCGGCTATTATCCTATAGTCAAGCCTTACAATGTTTGTCACAAATTTATCCTTTAATTTTATCTAAAAAATGTTTTATTAGATTTGTTTGAGCGTCAACTTCAACTAAAAACGAATCGTGGCCGTAGGTTGACTTTATTTCGCAGTACATTACATCAATATATTTCTTCCTTATCTGCTTTACTATCTCCCTTGACTGGTATGACGGGTACAGCCAGTCCGATTCAAAGGAAAGGACGAGAAACTTGATGTCGTGTTTCTTGTCTTTTTGGGTCAGTTTTTTTCCTGAGAGGTCAAAATAATCCATGGCTTTAGTGATATAAAGGTAGGAATTTGCGTCAAACCTTTTAACGAAGCTGTCTCCCCTGTAGCGGAGGTAGCCTTCCACTTCAAAATCCGTTTTGAAGCTGAAGCTGTAATTTTCGTCCTTTAGCCTTCTTGAAAATTTTTCCTCCATGGACTGATCGCTCATATAAGTAATGTGGCCTATCATGCGGGCCACGGAAAGCCCTCTTACGGGCTGGCCTTTTTCGTAATAGTTACCGTTAAGCCAGGACGGGTCAGCCATTATCGATTGCCGCCCTACTTCATCGAAGGCGATCTGCTGGGGGGAATGTTTTAAGGTCGTGGCTATAGGTATACAGGATAAAACTTTTTCAGGGTATGAGGCTATCCATTGAAGCGCCTGCATCCCGCCCATTGAGCCGCCTGTCACGCAAAGGATCTTATCGATACCTAAATGCTCAATTAAGTGTTTTTGAGCCTCTATCATGTCCCGGATCGTTATATGCGGGAAATCCAGCCCGTAGGGTTTGTTCGTAGAAGGATTAATCGAAGAAGGTCCGGTACTGCCTTTGCATCCTCCTATTATGTTTGAACATATAACAAAATACTTGTCCGTATCAAATGCCTTGCCTGGGCCTATCATGTCATCCCACCAGCCTGGCTTTTCTTCGCTTTTTAAGTAACCCGCTGCGTGAGCGTCACCGGAAAAAGCATGCAGGACAAGTATAACGTTATCTTTTTGTCTGTTCAGGTTCCCATAAGTTTCATACGCGATTGTAATAGGCCCGAGTTTATGGCCGGATTCAAGTACCAGTTCGTTTGGAGGCTGGGCAAAAGTATAATATTTGGTTTCTACTTCACCAATGCCTTCTTTTTTATTTTCCATGTTTATCCTTTCCAATTAACTATAGCATAATATCATTTATTCATAAATTAAGTCAAAAATCAAGGGCATTTTCAATGTCATTTTTCAAGTCGGCTATGTCTTCTATGCCTACGGAAAGCCTTAAAAGGTTATCCTTAATCCCGCGTTTCACCCGTTCCTGCCTTGAAAACGAAGCGTGGGTCATCAAAGGTGGATAACAGACAAGGGATTCAACACCACCCAGGCTTTCTGCAAGGGTAAATATCCTCAGCCTTGAAACAAATTGTTTTACGGCATCGAATCCTTCTTTTAGCTCAAAGCTTATAATCCCGCTGTAGCCGTCCATCTGTTTTTTTGCAATACCGTGATTTGGATGAGTTTTTAAACCAGGATAATATACTTTTTCAACTTTCTTATGGCCTTTAAGAAAATAGGCTATAGCGGTAGCGTTTGACTGGTGCTGCCTCATCCGTACTCCAAGGGTTTTAATCCCTCTTAAGACAAGCCACGAGTCCCAGATGCCAGGCACAGCTCCCGCCGCATTCTGGTAAAACTTGATGTCTTTATATAAGGCCTCATCTGAGGTTATCACGGCGCCCCCGATTATATCGCTATGGCCGGAAAGATATTTTGTGGTGCTGTGCACAACGATGTCTGCTCCAAGCGCAAGAGGCCTCTGGAAATATGGGCTTGCGAAGGTATTGTCTACAGCCAAAATTGTTTTACTTTTTTTTGCTATTGAAGCCAGGAGTTTTATGTCAATTACCTTGAGAAGCGGGTTGGTAGGTGTTTCTATCCATATAAGCCTGGTGTTCTTTTTTATCGCCCGTTTAAATGATTCGATTTTATCAGCCAAGGCATAGGTAACCTCTAACCCCCAGCGCCTAAATACTTTTTCAATCAAGCGGTAAGTTCCGCCGTAAATATCATCACCCGCGATTATATGGTCACCTTTCTTAAGAAGGCTTAATACTGCGGTTGTCGCTGCAACACCTGATGCGAACGCCAAACTATATTTTCCGTTTTCAAGCGACGCAAGCGCCTCTTCAAGCGCCTTCCTGGTCGGGTTACCCGTCCTTGTGTATTCAAAGCCCTTATGCTTTCCAATTTCATCCTGTTCGTAGGTGGATGTCTGATATACCGGCACAATCACCGCCCCCGTCCCGGGGTCGGGATTCTGGCCGGCGTGAATGGCGCGTGTTTCAAATTTCATAGATGTGCTCCTGTTTCCGTGTGATCAAATAATCTATAATATCTGACCTGGTAAGTATCGCTACAGGATTTTCATCGTTTCTTAGAACGATGATACCTGAGCTTCCTGAAAGAAGTATCCTGTAGGCCTCGGAAATCTCCTGGTCTTCATGCAAGTGTGGAAGGGGTTTACCCATAACAGCGCTTATGTTCTGCTTTGAAAAATCTATCCCGTCGGACAAGTTTTTCATTACAGATGCTTCGTTCAGGCTTCCTATGACTTTTCTGTTATCAATGACAGGGAGCTGGGATATATTGTACCTGTGCATAAGCTTGACCGCAGAAGCAAGAGTTTCGTGCGGCTGCACTGAAATAAGAGGCGGCAGATTCCTTCTGGCATCCAATAGTTCCTTAACTTTTACCGGCCTGTTTTCCCTGCCTTCCCAGAAACCGTTTTCCTGCATCCAGGAGTCAGAGAATATCTTGTTTAAATAGTTCCTTCCTGTGTCAGGAAGCAAAACAACTATAAATTTCGGGTCTTCAAGTCTTTTTGCGTATTTTAAGGCAGCCGCAAAAGCAGTCCCGGCTGACCCACCCGCCAGTATCCCTTCTTCCCTGGCAAGCCGCCTCGCAGCATTAAAAGATTCCTTATCGCTGACTCGTATCATTTCATCCACAAGCTGTCTATTGAATGTTTTAGGAATAAAATCTTCTCCGATGCCTTCAACCTTGTAAGGTCTTGGCGAGTCCCCCGAAAGTATGGATCCTTCCGGGTCTGCCCCTACGATTACTATATGCGGATTCTTTTCTTTCAAATATTTTGCAGTCCCTGAGATAGTCCCGCCTGTACCCATTCCGGAAACAAGGACATCTATTCTTTTCTCTGAATCAACCCATATCTCAGGCCCGGTAGCCATATAATGGGAAAGAGGATTGTTCGCATTCTCAAATTGATTAGGCCTATATGCCCCAGGTATTTCCTGCGCAAGACGGTCTGCTACACTGTTATAGCTTTCCGGAGAGTCCGGGGGGACAGAGGTCGGAGTTATTACTACTTCTGCCCCGTATGATTTTAAAAGATTAATCTTATCCTGGCTCATTTTATCAGGCATTACGAATATGGAGTGGTAACCTTTTACTGCCGCGGTCATGGCAAGCCCTACGCCGGTATTTCCTGCTGTAGCTTCAATTATCGTACCGCCAGGTTTTATGAGGCCGTCTTTTTCCGCAGCTTCTATCATAGCAAGCGCGACCCTGTCTTTTATGCTGCCTCCGGGATTTAAAAACTCGGCTTTAACATAAATCTCCGATCTAATATCTTGCGTGATATTATTTATCCTGACCAAAGGAGTCCTTCCTATAGCTTCAAGTATGTTATTGTATCTTGCCATAGCTCATACCTGCCGGTTACTGAAAAAGCCACGTTGAAAGGTACCGCTCACCCGTATCTGGCAGAAGTACGACGATAGTCTTATCCTTGTTTTCCGGCCTTTTTGCAATTTCAAGCGCAGCCCAAAAAGCAGCCCCGCTTGATATACCTACAAGCAGGCCTTCCTCTTTAGCTAGTTTTCTTGATGTTTCTCCTGAGTCTTCATTCGTTACCTGGATTATTTCATCAACGATTTCCTTGTTATAAACTCCGGGCACAAAACCTGCGCCTATACCCTGTATTTTGTGCGGGCCTGGTTTGCCTCCGGAAAGTACAGGCGAATCTTTAGGCTCAACAGCTATTATCTTCACTGCTGGTTTTCTTTTCTTAAGCGCCTCTCCTACGCCTGTTATGGTTCCGCCGGTGCCTACGCCGGCAATGAATATGTCTATTTTTCCATCCGTATCTTTCCAGATCTCTTCTGCCGTGGTCCTTTTGTGTATTTCCGGGTTCGCTGGATTGTTGAATTGTTGAGGCATGAAACTGTTAGGAGTAGTTTTAATAAGCTCCTCTGCTTTTTCTATCGCGCCTTTCATCCCTTTTGTGCCGTCTGTAAGCACAAGCTCGGCGCCGAATATCTTTAAAAGCTGTCTGCGTTCCATGCTCATGGTTTCCGGCATTGTAAGTATAAGTTTGTAGCCTTTTGCCGCAGCGCAGAATGCCAGGGCAACACCGGTATTTCCGCTTGTCGGTTCAATAATAACCGAATCTTTTCTTAGTACGCCTCTTTTTTCAGCATCTTCGATCAGTGCGATGCCTATTCTGTCCTTTACGCTTGAAAGAGGATTGAATGATTCCAACTTTGCCAATATAGTAGCGCCGGTATCTTTCCCCAGTTTATTTATCCGTACAAGAGGTGTGTTGCCTATTGTTTTTGTTATATCATCATATATCTTTGCCATAATATATTCTCCTTTCTAGTCCTGCGTCCTGAGTCGTGTGTCAAAGACTCAAGACCCAGGACCCAAGACTCATAACATTTTAGTTTGTTGTTTTTCCCAATGCCTGGTCTATATCCGAGATTATATCATCTATATGTTCAAGGCCGATAGAAAGGCGGATGAAGTCAGGCGTTACGCCCGTAGAGACCTGTTCTTCCGGTGAAAGCTGGGAGTGCGTAGTGGAAGCAGGGTGAATGGCTAGAGATTTCGCGTCGCCTATGTTGGCAAGATGAGAAAAGAGCTCCAAAGCCTCGATAAATTTCTTTCCGGCTGCAATTCCACCTTTTATACCGAATCCTATTATCGCGCCTGCTCCTTTTTTGAGATACTTGGCCGCCCTTGCTTTTTCCGGGCTTGAATCCAGGCCAGGGTAATTCACCCAGCTTACTTTCGGATGTTTTTCAAGATGTTTTGCAACTGCAAGAGCATTTTCTGAATGCCTCGGATATCTTAAATGCAGTGTCTCTATACCCTGAAGCAGAAGGAATGCGTTGAACGGTGATAGCGCAGGCCCTAAATCTCTCAAAAGATTTACTCTGGCTTTAATTATGTAAGCGATATTGCCGATCGGTTTCAATGCCTCCACGAATTTCAACCCATGATAACTGGGATCCGGATCGGTTATAAGGGGGAATTTCCCGTTCGTCCAGTCAAACTTCCCTGAATCCACAATTACGCCCCCTATCGATGTGCCGTGCCCGCCGAGAAACTTTGTGGCTGAGTAGACCACTATGTCCACACCATGGTCTATGGGCCTTAACGTGTAGGGAGATGAAGTGTTGTCGAGCAAAAGCGGTATGCCGTTCTTGTGTGCGATCTTTGAAATCCCTTCAAGATCGGCGATGTCTAGTTTTGGATTTCCTATGGATTCTGCGTAGATGGCTTTTGTTTTAGGGGTGATCGCTTTTTCAAACCCGGCAAGGTCATTAGATTTTACAAATGTTACCTTTATGCCGAATTTCTTGAAAGTATTTTGGAACAAGGTGTATGTGCCGCCATAGAGGTTATCGGCAGAAACTATCTCGTCGCCGGCCTGCGCAATGTTTAAAACCGCCAGGGTTATAGCGGACTGCCCGCTTGCCACAGCCAAAGCCGCAACTCCGCCGTCAAGAAGCGCTACCCTTTTTTCAAGAACATCGGTTGTCGGGTTCATTAACCTTGTGTAGATGTTGCCGAACTCAGCCAGGCCGAAAAGTCTTGCAGCGTGGTCCGTATCCTTGAACTGATAGGATGTTGTCTGGTAAATGGGCACTGCTCTTGAGCCTGTCGTAGGGTCAGGTTCCTGCCCTCCGTGTAAAGCTAAGGTTTCTGTTCTTAATTTTGCATCAATTTTACTCATCTTTTAGCTCCTTGCTGCCGTAAGGCAGACTTTATAATTAGGTTTTCTTATTTTATATTTATAGCAGGCTGTTTAAACAACAACACATTCGTTTTGTTTTATACATGTTCATATTCCTCCTTAGATGCCTGCGCCATCTGAAAAATAACTGGAAATGGCGCTTATCACTTCTTTTGCATCAGCGCCTTCGGCGCTTATGGTAATCGTGTCGCCCTTTTTTGCTCCAAGCATCAACAAACTTAATACGGAACAACCTTCTGCTTCGGCGCAGTCTTTGCACGACAAGACAACTTTCGATTTATGCTCGTTGCATATTTTTACCACTTCAGAAGCGACTCGCAAGTGTAATCCGTTGGGATTAGTAATCTCTATAGTCTTTTTTTCCATTTTATTTAACCCTGATAAGAATAATTTAAATAACGAATTATATGTTATAGTCTAAAATGTTTTTCCTGTTCATTTTAATGGTTTTTTCTACCATATCCTGAAATGTTGTTTTATCCACTACTTCATTAACCCTGTCTCGGACATCTTCCCAAACGCTTTTAAAGGAGCACTTTGATTCAAAGTTACATCTTGTATAGCACGATTTGCTTACGCAGGTGACAGGGGATGTGGGGCCCTCCATTAAGCGGATAACCTCGCCTAAGGTAATCTGGTTTGGAGCTTTGGACAGGGAAATCCCGCCTTTCGGCCCTCTTTGTGTTTTTATGTATTTCGCGCCTTTTAATATGGTTACTATCTGTTCTAAATATTTTTCCGGGATATCCAGCCTTTTTGAAATATCCCGTATCTGGGAAAGCCCTTTTTTGTAAGACAATGACAGGTCGAGTATTATTTTAAGTGCATAGTCGCCTTTAAAAGATATCTTCATCCTGCTCCTCCAGTAAATGTTTATTGGCCTAACAAAAGTCTACTATGTCTACTAACTTACTATACTAATAGCATTTTAATTTTCTTTTGTCAAGAGGTTTAATAAAATATTTTAACCTGACACTTCCACCCAGCCTGCTGAGCGGAGACCTATTTCCTTTTTGCTTTTATTTTTGAAATATTGTATAAATAAAATACCAGCCATTACCGATGCGTTGTGCCATCCGAAGCCTTGGCGAAGGATGGGGATCGGTAATGGCAAGTAAGTTTTTTATAAAGAAATTGCGGATTTGCAGGCGCTAATTCAAAATAGGCTATGAAAAAAAATATAGTTCTGATTTTATCATTAATATTTTTGATGCACATGCCTTTGTCCGGGAAAGAGGCGAGGTTCTGGGAAAAACTTGCCGCGGGCCAGGTACAATGCCTGCTTTGCCCCAGGGAATGCATTATAGAGGATGGTAAAACCGGTGTTTGTACCGTAAGGAGAAATAAAGGGGGGAAGCTTATAAGCCTTGTCTATGCAAAACCCGCATCTATCAATATCGATCCTATAGAGAAAAAACCACTGTTCCATTTTCTGCCGGGTACAGAAACATTATCGATAGCAACCCCGGGGTGCAACCTTAGATGCGTGTTCTGCCAGAATTGGAGTTTGTCTCAGGCTCTGCCTGATGAGATCCAGACTCATGACCTTATGCCTGAGGATGTGGTAAGGCTTGCAAGGGATAAAAACTGTCCTTCCATTTCATACACCTACAGCGAACCTACGGTCTTCTATGAATATATGTATGATACCGCCTGGCTTGCCAAACAGCATAAGATAAAGAACGTCATGATCTCCTGCGGGTATATAAACCCTGAACCGCTAAAAAAATTATGCGGGGTGCTGGATGCCGCGAATATCGACCTGAAAGGTTTTTCAAACTCGGTTTACCGCTGGGTAGCTGGCGCAAAACTTGACCCAGTGCTTGAAACACTGAAGGTATTGAAGCAAAACGGTGTCTGGGTCGAAGTTGGATATTTGGTCATACCTACGGTAAATGACAAAGACGAGGACATGAAAGCATTGCTGGACTGGTACGTTGAGAATCTGGGAACCGATGTCCCAATGCATCTTCTGAGGTTTTTCCCGCAGCACAAACTCACGAACCTTCCTCCGACTCCTTTAGCAACTCTTGAGAAGTTTTATCTTGAAGCAAGAAAGAAAGGCCTGCATTATGTCTATCTCGGGAATGTGCCGGGGCATAAGGCAAATAATACTTATTGCCAGAAATGCGAAAAAATGATAATTGAACGGGAAGGGTATTTTTTAAAGCAGTTTAAACTGGCCGGAGGCAAATGCAAGTTTTGCGGCCAGAAAATCCCCGGAGTGTGGAAATAGGTAATAACAAGAAAATGACTAAGAGAATAAATCCAAATTAAAAATCTTAAAAGTATTGTTCGTCATGGGGATTTATCTTGTTATTTAGCGTAGGTTTTGTGCTAGTTTTATAAAACACGGATCGTTTTCCTGCCAGGCAGCAAAATCTATCCCTTCTAAAGCGTAATCCTTGATGCTCTTTATGTCGTGTATTATTTCGCCTTTTTTCTGAAAAGCCATCGAATTCATGGCCAGGGTGATGTCCCCGCTTACGGATTCAAGATAAAACCCGCCATCGACATACCTCAGGTTGAATTTTATCCCGTAGGAGTCGGTCAGCTTTTCGCTCAAAGACTTTATAGAATACATGTTTCTGAAAGCGTTGTAAGGTGTGTTGTTAAAGCTGGCAAGAAAACCTTTTAACTCCGGCGTATTGGTGCTTATGGTATCGCAAAGGAACTCTTTGTTCTTTACTCTGAGCCAGTGCCCGCCTTTCTGGTTCTTAGGGTTTTCCACAAGTTCTAGCACGACCTCCTTATTTTTTTCATTTATCTGGTAAATACCGTAGGCAAGTTTTTCGACAGCGAGCACTTCAGCGGTCCACTTGGTCATGTCATTTATCCTGTGAGTGCCTAGAACAGCACAGCCGCTGTTTAGAAGTTCTCCAATAACGCTTTTTTTAATCAAACTTTCCTGCCCTGCCCTGTCAATTTTTACAGCCTCATTATCATAGATTATCTGCATCGTGGCATGCCCGTGCCCGAACGGAAGAGGCTCGCTGTTATTGTCTATTACAAGCTTGTTATTTTTTATTATGGCTGCTTTATAGGTGGGTTGTATAAGTATGAAAACCCTGTCAGGGTTAAAGCCGTAAAAATTATTTGTCAAAAGGTCATGCTTTACTTCTTTTGCCACATCGCTGTTCAGGTTAAGTATCAGGCTCGTTTTTTCTAAAACGCCTGAAACGGCTTTACCGTGTTTCTTACTAAGCGTTTCCAGCTTTACCCTGTACTGAAGGAGCTGCCTTGCACCCATGCCTATATGTATGGGTTTTATTTTAGCCCGGTATTTTTTTAATTTATCTATTGCCAGGTTTAATTCTTCATAAGTAAGGGGTTTAAGTTTGTTTATATGGGCTTCCAGGTGTTTCTTTGAAATGTATTTAAGGGCTTCTTTTCTTTTACCTGATATCACATCCCCTATTACAGCCAGGTTTACGCCCCACATTGTGCCAAGGCCAAAACGCGTGGCGCCTCCGGCAAAAAGAAATTGCGGGACATATTTGCCCTTTAAGAGGTATTGCTCGGCCAGGGTCTTATAGTATTTATAAGCCGGGCTGTCCGTAAATTTATCAAGGTCGCCGACCTTCCCGAATTTTATGTCTTTAGTTTTTGTTTTTTTGCCTGAGATCTCAAGGGAATTGATTTTGTTTACTATTTCGGAGATATTTTTATCGATTTCTTCGGTAAGCCTGTGGTTTGAACGGGCATAAGCCAGGTTTTTTACCTTATCCCAGGAACTGCCTAAGAGGGTTCTTATTTTTAAGGGTATGTCCGCCTCGCATATTTTATTTACGGTACATTTTTTTCTTGTCATATCTAACCTTAAGTTTTAAATTAAAGCTGTTAAATCCCGATGGGCGAGACAATAATCTTGATTACACAGATTGTAAACTTGGATTATACAGAAACATCGACGGGGTTTAATCATGTGATCTTGGTGAGTCTATAATCTATAAAAAACTTTCGAAATTGATATGCTTATAATACTCTGAATCATTAGCAGCATTAATTTCAGCTTTATCGAAAATATTTTTGTTAAGTTGTTCCTTTACTATTTTACAAAGTTTCTTTTCTAGTAATTTTAGATCTTTTTTAATAATGCCAAAGACTACAAAAATATCAATTCCTGTATATTCGTGAGTTATGCGGTTTCTGAAAGCTTTTATTTCAGCCCAATTTATTTTATGCTTTTTTTTAAGTTCATCGCTTATTTTATTAACATTTTCGCCAATCTGAGTAAGCAATGTTAAGGCAGCATTAAAATTTAATTGATCATTTCTTCTATATAGCTCATCGGCACTTTTGCAATATTTTGTGTAAATATATATCTTCTCTATCGATTCTAATATGTTTAATAAATAGACCAGATCGTTTTTAATGTTTTTCAACATAAATAGCTTCTTTTCTTGCACGGTATAAAATTATTGGGTTTGCATATTTTTCTATTACCATATCAATTTTTTTATTCGTAATTTTTTCAAGTTCTTCTTTAAGGGACAATGCATTTTTGTAGTTAATACTATCTTCAATTAATACATCAATATCTTTTGCTTTTTTTGCTTTAATAAACGAACCAAAAATGCCAATTCTTCTTAGATGATACTTATTTAGAATGTGTTTTTCTGTTATTAAAGATTTGAATATATTAAAGTTTAATTTCATAACAACAAAATACCATAAAAAATAAATAAAATCAAGGCAAAAAAGGATTCTTTCTCAAATATTTTAGGGATTTTTCTAAAAAAAACCACAGGGCTGTAGATACCAGTTCTGTGGTTTTTCTAGAATTAAATCTTGATACCAAAAATGTGGAATGAAGAATTACAAAATTCAAATCCCGCATTCGGGCTTGAGTATTATCCTGCCGTCTGGATAAGGCCGTACAAGAATGTATTGTCGCTCACAGCCTGTGATGCTTCGTTCAGGGAATCTTTGAACGAAGGCAGAGGCGGTTCTGCAAATTCGAGCAACAGGGCTATGATCTCGGAGTAATTGTCACTTCCCAGATCGCGGTATTCCGGCAATGTACCAAGCATCCCGGACATAGACGCAGATATAAGCCCGCTCATGAATGTCTTTAACTGAGCGTTCACGTCTTCTCTGGTGGCTGTTGTCTTCATGTTTGTAAGGATATCTTTGTATCTGGCCCACTTCCTTGATTCGTCTCCATTCGTAGTTTTATCGGCTAGTTTCGATAGTTTCTGTTGGACCAGGAGCATGCCAAGGAACGGATAGTAGGTCTTATCTGCAAAGCCAAGCCCTGCAGGTAATTGATATTCTTTTGGCATAGTATTGATCATCTGGCTTCCGAGAGCTCCATACCAGAACCCGCGTTTTTCATCGAGGTCCTCAATTCCTTTCGATACCAAGGATAATATATTATCGGGAATACTATCCAGGTAGGCGAAATCTTCAGATTTACTAGAAGCTAATCTCCCGCTTATAGTGTCCTGCATCGTAAGCGTTAAAGAAGCGAGCTCAGCTTTTGTTAGTTTGCCTGACATGATCACACCTTTTAAGAAATGCGCTTCAGGTGTTACGGGTTTGTTAAACGCAAGTTTCTGCTTTATGGCATCGGACAGTATCTTGACCAGGTTCACTTCCTTCAAGGACTTAATATGCCCGTCTTTTATGCCGCCGTACAATAAGGCAAGGTTATACTCAAAATTACTCTTTTTTAGGTGGTCGATTATGTTTGTTAATTCAGTGCCGATAGCTACAGGCCCTTCTATATCTATCGTTTGAGTGTTCTCATCTTCACCCGGGAAAACTAAACGGTACCGGACACCTTCTTTATCAGCCGGAAGCGCATTACCTTGCCCGAGCGTGAAAAACTCGATTATCTCATATTTGTTTTTTAAAGCAGGGCCTATAGCAGCCTGTGTTTCTGATAATACGATAGACATATAGCTTGGCAATAAAAGGTCATTTTCTTTTGAGATAACCTGGGCGTCTGTTGCAGCTTTTAAGGCAATAAGGTCGTCTGCGTTTATAGTGCCATTTTCGCTTATATCAAGTTCTGCTCCGGCCAGGTTGCATTCCCTGATAGTACTTATAATACTAGCTTGATTTTTTTGACTCTCATGCCAGTTTTCATCTTTGCCGACTTTATGGCTGTATATTACACGGATGTTCCTTATGCTTGCATAGTCAACTACATCCCGTATATCTTTTGCAGTAAATTTTTTACCTGCAAGAGCTTCTTCCAGATAAGTTAAACGCAGGATATCTCCGTTGACCGCATTAAGCCCGTCAATGTATTTCTTTACAGTGGCAACATCATTGACCTTATTAATATCCATCCAGGCTCCTGAGAAGGAACTCGGGACGCTGGCAGACTCAATGGCTTTTACCCTTGATTCTATCGCGAGAGAATGTATGTAGCTTTCCGCGTTTAAGTCTGTCATAGGATCTACGCTTACCGTATTCTTTAAAGTCTCATTGTCCCAGTAAGAGGCAAGTATCTTTTCGTCTAACTTGCTTTCATAGGAAATCATGGGGGCTACGCCCTGCTTAAGGGTTACGCCCAAATCAAGGAGTTGTTTCTGCATAAGAGTATCTCCGTGAATCTGTCTTAGCGCCAGGATAAAAGCATCTTCATATTCTTCTTTGGTTATAACGGCATCTTGAAAATTAAGGAGTATCGCCGGCGCTGAGTTCCCTTCCTTTGAGGTAATCTCTGCTGCTTCAATAGTAAACGATTTGTTATTGACTGAAAGGAGAGTACCACCCTGTTTCCCGAGAACCATAGGTCGCGCCTTAAGGTTGTAATCCAGCCGCTTAACAGACCACAGCGGGTTGACCAACCCGGTTTTATTAACCACCTGTGCTGCCTTATTAATGTCCTCATCAGTGATACCGTTGTCAAAATTCGAGAGCCAGTGTACAACCACTCCTATCAGACCGGGTTCCAGCGCTCTTAACTTTGCTGTTTTGTCCAATATACCCTGTATTATACCAGGAAGCCTCGCGGGAGCTGCGGCGGTCGTACTTGCTTGTTTAACCGCATGCACGACATTCGCCTTCACGCCGGCAGAAGGAGCCGGTGCTTCTTTGAGTTCTGGTTTACCTTTTGCAGCTGTAAGTTCTACTGAGAGCTGTTGTGTGAGCGCATCATAGAAAGCCCTTATCATCTCTTCGATTTCAGGGGTTATTTCATTGAACTCAAATAGAATAGTAGGGGAAACCTGGGCTGTGCGCTGTATGTTGGGGAAAGTCATAGAGTCGTTTGTCTGGTTAACGTTTGCACCGTCAACGTTTTTATACTGGGCTTTTTCTGTCATATCCTTGAATTGCTCATTGTAATACGGGTTGTCACCCAGATTTCTTGCATTCAGGAATATGTTTATAGTTTTATTTGCAAGCATGGGTTTATGAGCATCTTTTGAATAAGCCAAAGTCGCTTCATGTCCCTTATGAGCCCTGATAGGATATAATCCTTTTTCAATAAGCCAGCCGAAAACTTTTGCCAAACTGCTCTGATAGCTCTTTTCCCTGAGCTCCTTGGCAAGGCCAAGCAGGTTATCAGAACCTGCAAAAACATTGAGCCTGCTTCTGCCCTCAAGGAGGCCGTCTTTGGCAAGCTGTTTTGCCAGCGCCTGGCCCATAGCTCTTGCATCCTCGGGAGTATTCATCTGTTGTTGTTTATTCGGGGTCCCTATTTCATCGTCCCCGGGCTTGCCCAGGCTGATAAGTACTTTAGCTTCTCCTTTTCCCAAGGGGTCAGTTGCGTATCTTGCGGCCGTGTCTTTCCAGGTGCCTACATATTTAGCCGTTAACTCGCGAACGACTTTAACGTTCGGGTTTGAGTTAGCGTCTACTCTTAAGAGCGTGGTAAAGACTGTAATAAAATCCGTCCACAATATGTCGAACGCAGCCTGCTGGTTTATGCTTACACCCTGCCAACCTTTTTTACCCATTTGTTTTGCCGCTTCATTTGAATCAATAGTGAAAATCATTAACGGCATCCTGTTTTGCAGCGCTTTTACTCTTGCAAGGTCCTTTTTATAAGCCTTGGCTGCCTTGTCCAGCATAACTATGCCTATGGTAACTTCTCCTGCAGGGCTGTTTGCCATATTTGATAGAACATATTCAGGTTCGCTTGTAAAGTCGTGGATGCCCATAGAGATCACGTCTTTCTTGTTTGCCCCTTCCATTATATACTGTTCCCACTCTGAACCTGCCAGCCTCATCTGGTCAGAGTTTGTTATTAAAGCGATATGTTCCACGTTCCTGGTTTTCATGGAAGCCTGCAGGAATTTGCCGCTTGCTACAGCTATACTGTCAGAATCATTAAAGTCGTTTGCTTTGTCATACTTGTGGTTTTCGGCTGCAAAAACTTTAGAGTCCATTTCCGGCACAAACATACCTGCAATAGTCTGCATAGTGTAATATATAGGTGTTTTGCGGTGCATATTCCTTCCGCCGATATCAGGATTTATGCCTATGGTAAGCGATGCTTCTGAAGCTTTTGCCAGCTCTACAAGCGCTCCGCCGTTAGCTAAGGTTATTCTCTTGCTAAACCCTTTTTGTAATAAACGTTCAGAAACTTCAACACCTTCCCAGGTGCTCCCGGAGCGGGAAATATCAACGCATAGAGTGTTTGCAGGTGTTACTGCAGGATTAGCCAACACTTGAGCGAGTTCTCTTGCTGTAACGACGTGATACCAGACCGGGTCGCCTTCCTTTCTGTTTTTGTTATACATTTCAACCAAAGACCACATGAACTGGTCGTTAGCGCCTATGCCGTTAGAGATAATTGCCTTCAAGGGCTCGCTTTTAGCATTAAACTGAGCCTTTACAAAATCACGTATCTGTGTATAGCAATTTTTCATGAAATAATCGTTGAAAAACTCTTCAACTGTCTGCCTTGTGCCTGTTCCGCGGTAATTATACTGGCCTTTTGCCATATCGGCAAGCATGGCTTCCTGGTAGTTCTGTAAAGCTTCGAACAATTGGCTGTTAGCTTTGGTTCCTTTTGGTGTTGAGAATTGAACTTGTATGCCGTTTTTCTTGTAAAATCTTCCAGCTTTTATATTAACAAGATCGCGATGTGTTATTTTCCTAACTATATTCGCAAAAATACCGCCTTCTAATTCATAAGTAGCGGTAACTGTCGGGAAGATTTTGTTTTTCTTTAATGTTTCTAAGACTTCTTTAAGGCTTGGCCCATTGATAGGGTCTGCAAATGAATTAATAAAACTGATTGAATCTAATGAATTTAAAATTATCCTTTCTATCCTTACTGCGGATAAATCAACCATAGCAGGGTTTTGAGATGAGGCAACCTGCAATTTTATGAACTCAGCCAGCTTGCTTGTGCTGTAAAAGTCTTTCGTAAGTTTATAGTCATAGGCATGTGCATCCACAATTACGGCGATACCTGCCTTTTCCATATTTTCCAGGGCTTTTGCTTTTGATATACCTACTGATTCTGCAAAATCGTTTAAAAGCATATTTTTGTCTATGGCGCTTAAGGCATTATATATTGAATCAGCATTGATGTCTAAAGTCTTTGCCATATCCGTCATTTGTTTCTCAAGGTTTTCTGTCGGGGCTTTCTCCGGTGCCTGCGTATCAATAAGCGTGGAGCCCACTTCATAGTTTTCAGTTTTTGTCAAAGAAGCAATCCTGCCGGGCAATTCTGAAAGCGGGATTTTTGCAGACACTAATTTCCTGACCTTGTCTGCGAATTCACGGTTAAGCAGAATTTTAAAGGCATTTCTGAAATCATCATTGGTTTCACCGAAAGAACCGGAAATAGACACTTTCTTTCCCCAAAGTGTGCCTTCTGCTTTTTCTTCATTTTTTCTAACCTCATCAATGGTTTTTCCTTGTTTTAATTGTACATCTTCAATTCCTTCATTGTCTTTGCTTTGTCCGGCATAGACATGAACAATGCCTTCTGTTTTTACCAAGTTGGCACTTGCCTGTATAATGTTCTTATAGGCACGGTTTGTTGTAACTACTACTGCATCAAAAGTGCCAAATTTGTTGGTGTCAATTTTATCAATTGCAGTTATGCTGCCTTTAATTAGATGCTTTTCTGCTATATAGGCAGGCCAGGCGTCTTCAATATTGAACAATTCAACTTTAGCTCCAAGTTGCTGCAATAACCAGGCATGGAAGAGGCCGGCTTTTCCTGAGCCAAGGATAGCTATTTTCTTTCCTTTCAAAGGCTTAACAATTTGTATTTGTATGCCTATATGTTTTAACAGGTTATCAATACCTGCAAGCAGTCTTAATAACCACGCTTCTGCAGCCAGATGTTTTAGCAGGTTATCAACACTTCTTGAAACGCATGAGAGCGGTTCTGCAAAAGCAACTAAATCATCGCTTATATCCTGGTCAACCTTTACAATTGCGTCATTGGCTTTGTCAAAAACATACATGTAATCTGAAAAACCTGTTGTTCTGTCCGCTTCAAAATTAGGATTGAAACAAACTCTATCTCCGGCTTTGAACTTAGTATTTTTTCCTGCAGATACAACCTCTCCAACTAATTCATGCCCAAACACCGACCCGCCCTTATGAACGTAACTTTCATCAGTCACTTCTTTAAGGTCAGCGGCGCATATGCTCGCCCTGGAGATCTTTACAACAACCATATTGTCCTTGTCAGCCTTTAAAAGGTCTATATTTTCTTCTTTTATTACCACTCCTTCCGGTGTTATTTCAGCGTAGGTCCTGTGTGTCGGGATCTCAGCGGCTTTTTCAGTAGTGCTAGGTTGATTTTTTATAGAGTTTTTTATCCACCGATCTGCAAATGGGTTTATAAGCCAGCCAAAGAATATAATGTTTGAGAGTTTTGCAAGGAACGGATGGCTTTTTTCCCATTTTTTACGCCAGGTTTCGTGTAAAAGAGGCTTGCGTTCGTTTGCAAGTACAGCTTCTTTCTTCTGGCCTAATTTGGTGTATACATCTTCGGGTACAGCGTCAAGCATGGCAACTATAAGTTCCTGAGGCATTGCCTGCGGTTTGCTAAGGTCTACTTCAAAACCCTGCAGTTTTTTTTCTTTTAACCAGGCCTGGATCTTTTCCATATGATCGTCCGGCAATTCTAAGGTTCTTACAAGCCTTCTTTTTTCAAGTTCTGCTCTTTGCTCATCATTTAACTCTCTCGGGTCTACTACTCTTCCGAATATTTCCCAGGCGGACTGCATTATCCTTGCCCTGTCTATAGCGCTTTCTCCGGTCTCACCCCAGTAGTGCATCAGATTAGTATTGTCCGTGAACGATTCCGGGAGTTTGCCGGCCACGTTCTCGTTAAACCCGAAACCCCAGGTGTCAATGGTGACCCTGTCCATATCCTTGCCGAAACCGTATGCTTTAAGTTTAGGGTCAGTGCCTGAAGGCCTGAATAAGATGAACCAGGTTTTTCCGTCTTTCTGAAACTCGAACATTACTCCGTCGCCCGTATACCTGATATCAACAAGCGAATCAATGTCTACGTTGTTAAAGCGTTCAAGGAAAACATCCTGGTAAGCTTCCTGAAAATTCATAACATCATAATCATCCATAAACACGCTTAAAACATTTCTGATATCATCGATTGTGATTTTCTTGTTGGGGGAACTTTCATAATTAGTTTTAAGGGTATTGAGGCGTTCTTCCATCTGTTTATAATCAGGATTTGAAAACTCTTTGCCAAGAAGCAGCTGCGCAGTCTCTACAATTTTTTTGGCTGTATCCTGTGCAGCAGCCTCGCCTTTTGCGAAAGAATATGCGGCTTTCCATATTTCACTGTGAAGTTTTCTGGTGTTATATTCCTGATTAAAAATATCTTTTAACACAGTTTTTGCTTCCTTTAAATCAATCTGGTTTTTCATAAAGGCGAATACTATTGACAGGTAGGCTCCGAATATCCTGCCTTTCCTTTCGTTCCCGACCCGTTCTTCTTTAGCTGCTTTTTCGCTCGTTCCCGGGACAGACAGGGGGTTATCAAAACGAATATCTATAGGTGTGTCTATTGCATCCCTGTCATATAAAAACTTTAAGAATTTATCCAATCTTACTTCTTCTTTTTGTTGTTTTTGCAGCTGCGAAATCAACGCTAAAGACAAGAACATGGATTCAGTGGCGCTTTTTTCACGCATTGCGATGAAGAGTTTTCCGAACAAGTCCTTCATTCGTTTTATAACTCCGATATTGATTCCGCCGCTCTCTTCCCAGGCAGCTACTATTATAGGGTCTGAACCGACATTTATGTTTTTGCCGGAAGCATCTGTAATTACTATATCCTGGCCCGGCTTTTCTCTCATCTCGCCTTCCGTGCGGTACATCACGTTTGCAAGCTTTGCATAGCCTACCGCTGTATTAATGACAACCACCATATCCTCTGTTGTATTAAACTTCTGTTTAAGCTCCTCGTTTCTTTTTTGAGCCCATTTATCAACAGCAGGCGTGGAAGCCAGGGTCTTTAAAACCACTATCTTCCTTGTTTTATCAATTTCTCCGGCTTCCATAAGCCTTACTATGCGCCTAAAATTCATCTCGTGGAGCATATGGAAGAACTTGTTTGGTATAAACATAGCGACCAACCTGCCGTTCGGAACGACGTTATATACAACGCCGAGTTCTGCAAGCAAGGCCCTGTTTTCTTTGGTATCTTCCAAGACCTGGCTTACTGCCAAACGGTCATTATCCATGTCCGTATGCAGCGTAATAGCGCCTATCGGCATCTGCGCAAACTTCTCGGTATAATCAGCCGTGCACAAAACCGCAAAATATTTCAGCACTTTTCCTGAGGGGAGGACCTTCTCAAAGACCTGGTTTACATCTGCGCCTAAATCAAATAACTCCTGCTTGCCGTTTTTCGGGTTTTCCTGCAGCTTACCGATATTCCCGAAATCCGCACGGGGTTCGGTATGCCACCAGTGCGCTTTATCTGTAACAGTGTCGATGCCTATTTTCTTAAAAAATGCTTTTAAGGTAGGTTCTGCAGAACCGTGCTGGCAGTCTATATAAACCATTTCCGGGTTTATGCCTTTTATCTCTTCCAAAGTCATATCATCCGCTGCAGCTTTTTCCTGATAGTTTTTGTACACATCCATGCCGCCAGATGTTGATTCATAAAGCTGCTCGCTTATTCGGGGGTCGTTTGCCGCAGATAAGTAGAAATCCACATAGCCGTCTTTTTCCACTTTTTCCAGCAGCGCTCTCTGTATGGCTATCATGGCTTCTATTTGTTCCGTTAAGAACTGGCTTCCCTCATAATCGCCTATCTTTAACCCGTTAATCTGGCTCGGCGAATGGCTGGAGGTTTCATACAAAGATAATACAAAACTAAAGAATTTTCCCATGGTAAAAGTATTCCATATTGCAGTCGGCTTGTTTTCCGGGAATACGTTTATAACAAACCCCATTGCCGCTAAAGTCCTTACAGCTATGTCCTGCATAGCAGCGTTATGAATCCTTACTTCGTGCCCGTAGTTTGTCTGATAAGGAAATCCTGCGCCTTTGTTGTACATTATTTTTACCATTAGAGCTAAAGATGTTGTAGTTAAAAGCCTTTCAACGGAATTTTTCACCTGCCGGGTGTCATGGACATTGGCAAAATTTATTACGTGCCTTATGCCTGCTATGGCTAACGGCCCCAGCGTCTCATAGACCTTAAATGATTTCCATATATTTCTTCCTTCAAGGTTATATTTTTTGTTGCCTTTATCAAGCATCTTTAATATGCCTACCAGGGCCCTAAGCATTATTTTCCCGGCAAAAGACCTGAAATGCTTGTTTAGGAATTTTATAAATTTAGGGGCTTTATAATCGCCGAGCATCTCTTTTGTCAGCCGTACTCTTAAAACGCCTTTTTGGGTTTCTACAGGGACTAGAGCATCTTCTCCCCAATCAGGCAAGTCTTTCTTTAACTGGGCCATTATCGCATCCTGCCACCACGACTCATCATACGACCCTTTCTTCAATTTTATTATGTCTTCACTTTGTGCAGAATCTCTAACCTGAGTTTCTTCTGGAGCCTGCGTCACCTGCTCAACTCCTCCAGCAGAGATTTGTGTAGTAAGAGCGGCTCTTTTTGCATTTTCCAAGCCTTTCTGCAGCCTGACATATTTTGAATTTACCCTATAATGTGCGCTTATCAGCGCCCTGTCACTGTTTACTCCGTCTCTGATTGATTGTGCATAATCTAAAAGGAATTCTCTTATCATTTCTCTTCTGATTCTTTGTCTGTCATTCTCCAATGACACCTGATTTTTAATTGAAACAAGTAAAGCTGCTTTATAGTCACTACGCAGATAGATAGCATCAGTACCAAAACGCTGAATTGTCTTATAGACATTCTTCATAGCCAAATCCAAATCTAAATAACCCTCTTTGTCAAAGCTTTCAAAAAGGCTCAATAAGACATCAATCTTTATACCATAAATAGTTGAATTTTCAGCCATTTTTATCAATACTGTTTTCAATATTGCCAATGCCGACCTGTGCGCTGCTTGCACTTTTTCAGGATCATCAGAGTTAAATAGAGATAGAGCTATGGCTCTATCAAGTAAATAATTGATGGTTCGTTGAGGAGTTTCAGGTGCAGCAGGGCTGTATTGTGCAGGCAGAAGTTCATGGGAAGACAATATCTTTCCTACAGCTTCTCCAACAGAAGGTGTTTTTAATACATTGTCAATATTACTCTCTTCAAACCTGGAGATATTATATTCTTTGCTTATATCTTCTACTAATTCCTTGAGCATCCCTATTTCAGCTACAGGAGCTACATAGGTTTTTATTAAATCAATTATTTTTGCAGCCAGAGGGAAAGCAGCTGCGTCATTTTCTGAGATTATTTCGCCTATAGATTTCCCTGATTCATATGCATAGATTATCAAGCTTAAGGGTTTTCCAGTTTCAAATAAACCTCTTACGCTGATTCCCTGACTTGTTTGCAGTTTTCCTAACGCTTCTACGAGTTTGGTGTAATAAGTAACAGACCTGTCACTTAAACTGAAGGGTACATCCAACCACTTCTTTAGTTCGTCAGAACTTGCCTGTAATGCCCAATACAGCGTTCCCGTAGTGGTAAGCGCAGGTGCCCTGGTGCCCCTGTCAGCGAACGCCATACCTCTCTTGCGGCCGTTTTCTGCAAGGGTTTTCAGGTTTTCTTTCACGTTGTCAAGCTTTAGGCCGGAGGAAAGGAGTGCGTTGCCTATATTGATAAATTCATCGCGGACTCCTGCTATACCCATCATCCCGGGATCGTCCGTGTTTATAGTCACCAGGTCCCTTAGGCCTTCAAACTCTTTTCCGTTAAAGCCAGAAGCCATAAGCCTGACCAGGGGATGACCCTCAAAGTTGGAGATAAACTTGCTGATCAGTTTATTAGAGGTGGGGTTAAATTCTATAAAAATACCGCGTTCTATTATCTTTTTAACGATGTGCTTGGAGATCGAAAGTATTTCTTCTTTTGTAAGGAAAGGTCCATCGAAGGTTATAACCAGGTCTTCTTGTGTATTTTCGTAAGGCGCTAACATAGATTCAAGCCTTGTTGTGTTGACAGAAACACCTTTTAGCTCTTTAAGCCACGTCAGGGTTTTTCTCAATTCCGAAAGGTTAGCCTGTTGTTTGCCGGTAATGGTTCCGCCGGAAAAGGGGATCATGACCGCAAGAATATGGCCCAGGGCCTGGGGATTCATGGTTTCTATTACATCATCCACATGCCTCATGGCCGTAATGTTGTCATGGGCCTTATTCCCGACTTTTCCCCAGTCTTCTCCGACATGAAAAGTACAGTGAAGAGGGGGGTTGTCCTTGTTGTATTCTCTAACAGCGTCAGCTAGGAACTTGAACTTTTCCGGGGAGTTCCCGATTTCTAAGGATGCTAGATCCCAGCCTGCGACATGTTTTTGGACCTGCGGGTCGGTTTTCAAGACATCCATAAGCCATTCAACTTTTTGTTGTAATAGCCCGACAGGGTCATGTTTTACGAAGACTATCACAACATTAACGGTAAGGCCCGGGTATAGTGTTTTCGCTTTTTCTATTTCTTTGGCTATTGCCTTTAAGGCTAATTTAAACTTCTTCTCGTTGTATAACGGCTGTATCCGTAGTTCCACATAACTATTGTCTTTGTTCTGTTCGATTATCTGTTTAGCATACATGCCGTTTATCGCAGCGAAGTCATTATCCGGCATTCCGCCTTCAATACTATCTTCCAAACCTAATGAGTTGTTGATATCATAATTTCTCAGGAAGTCATTTAGAGAAGTTGCTTCGCCTTTGACAGGCAGATAGGTGGTATGTTCAAGGAAAACCTGTTTTAAGGCGAAGTATTGTTCGATGTCGGCCCTTAACTCGTCAGAAGGAGAGTTAAGCAGTGCCTGCATAATGCCTGTATCTGTTATGGAGTAAGGTTCGTTAAGAGCATCGGTGATTTCTTTCCGCAATTCCCTCACATTTGCCAGAAGTTGTGTAAGGTCTGAATCATCTGGTTTCCCCAGATAGTTCCAGTTCAGGGATAACTTGCCGACTTTTGCTGCGTCAGGATACAAGGCTTTCCGCAACCTTATAGATATCCCTTCAGGCTCTTCAGGTAATGCTATCCGGCCTATAGCCAGGCTCCAGACATATTCAGGGCTGACCTGGGCCGCAAAATGAGTATGGTTATCTGCTAACTTGCCAAGGGCGCCGCTGTCAATCCAGTCAGCCAGGTCATTAGGCAATTCTTCAAAAATAACATTCGTTCCTTGAGCTGTTTTGGCTTCTGCCAACTTTATTATTTGATTATAAAGCAGCGATTTCGTATATTCAGTAAGGGCAAGCCTGCCCAGGAAAGAAACTCTTTCTCTGTTTACTCTAATGACATATACGCCGCGTTCAGCGTCGTATGAAACTGTATAGGTGCCAAACGCAGCTCTTTTTATCATAGCCATATAAGAGGCCAGGGCTTTATCTAACCCAGCTTTATTCTTAAACATCGGGCTGAGTTTTTCATAAAGCTGCTGGTCTAAGACACCGTTCGTTTTTAAGTCTTCCAAAGCTTTAACTGCAGAAGCAAGTGTTGCTTCAAGAGTCGTACTACTGCCGGTTTTAGTGCCTGTTTTGTCAAGAAGAATCCCTTCTTTTTCAAGAGTAGAACTGCGGTAAGCTGCTGCGAATAAATTGAGCAGTTGTACAGGCCAGCCTATTTTTTCGGCTCTATCATCGTAGATAGGCCCTATAATAGTTTCCAGTCCGCTTTTTGGCAACAAAGCTTCAACTTCCTCCTGCAAAGAAGAGGTTTCATCTCCGGCTGCAAACACCGGCACGACCGGTTTGCGGTCTGTCCCGGCTGTTTTTTGCATACCGAGTATTAAAAGGGGCTGTAGGGCAGAGGGGGATTTTTCGGAAGGTCCTGTTTTGAAAAGTTTTACTATTCCTTGTTTAGCTTCAAGTTGTTTGATAACATCTAAAAATTGAAAAAATACTTCTACATCATTTCTCTGATCAGGGTAAGGCAGGCTCTTAATAAAGTTCAGTATCTCTTCATCTTTAGGCCAGTTGCCTGCCATGCCGGTTTTGATCAGATATAAGAAAGCTTCTTTTGACCTTACTGAGCTCACTGGTACGATATATTTTTGAAATGCATAGGCCAATACCCATACCGGCGGCGGAGACCTGCCTTTTTGCGCTTCCAGCCATACCTGGCTCATTACGACCGCTATTTCTTCCGGCATTAAACCTTTTTCCATATTTTCCATATTTTCCATATCATTGATTATATCTATAAAACCTATTTCCTCTATCTTAGCCTTTATAGTGTTTAAATCTCTCACTACCTTCTGTCCTGCCATATTGAGCTTGGCTATTTCTATAGCTACAAGAGGAGGTGTCAATAACTTCATAAGGAATTGGCCGACACTTCCCTTTAGCCCGCCGTTATACTCTAATTGACTTTCTATTCTATTTGGCAGTCTTTTTACAGTGGCTTCCAGCTCTGTTTTCCATTTTGGTTTACCATAGACTTTTTCAAAGACCTTGCTTGTTTGAAGAAGGCCAGGGATTTTCAGTAAAGTGAAATCAAGTATTTCCGGTAGATCGCTAGCTTCCACTAAATCCATGAAATTATAGCGCGGCATTGTGCCTTTTGCAATTATTCCTTCTACCATTCCTTGCCTTAACCATTTCTGCACGTTCTTTTCTGTAGCTACAGCGTATAAATGATTTATTGCTTTTTTCCAGTCATTCAGTTCCGGTTGTACTAAGGTGCTGAGATACTCTTCCATGAACCGTGCCACTACAAAGGGCAATGCCCCGCCTGATACATGCTGCCTGTAACACATGTCTGCGATTATTATAGAGACGTCTTCGGATATCACTTCAGCCAGTACATGTATGTCACCTGAAACTGTGTATAATTCACGGCCGCCCAGGATAGCATCCCTGTTGCCAAGGGAGCCTTTAATAGACAATAATAGTTCACCCAGCTTGTCAGCCATCTGTTCTTTTGATATTTGCCTGGCTGTCAGGGTGTGATTTCTATAATCAAGCAGAGCTTTATTGTTTCCAAGCGGCAAATCCTTTTCACTCTTATCAAGTAAGATCTTACCTATTTCATATTTTTCTGCGAACGTAAGCCCAATTTCAGGGTCATCCCAGACTTTCCTGATTTGATCTATGTCCCCTGAGGTCAACATCTTTTCATATTGTTTATATCTCCGATTGGATAAATAGCCATTTAAAACGTTCAGTATCAAAGTTTCATATTTCATTTTCATTGATACCTTACCGGTAGCTTCATCCTTAACCGCTGTAGTCCGGTCCTGTACCTTAAAGACCCATTCTGCATAGGTCCGTACCATACTTTGGGATTCCAGGGCAACGTCCACTATCTGAGTGGAGGGAAACCTGTTTATTAACATCCCAATCCTGTCCTGCAGCTCAACGTTTGCATAATTTTGCGGCATCATGAAGCCTAACCTGTGTCTAAACTCCGAGCCCAGCACTCCGGGCCACAGGGCAATATGATCCATTACCCTGCTATAAAACGCATTATTCCAGGGGTTATCTATGTTATGTATAACACTTGAACTGAACAGATATCTCCTGTGCCAGCCTGGATAAAATGTTAGATCTAATGCAAGGCTATGGAACTCTTCCTGCTTGGCGCATAACAAAGCCAAAGCAAAATGTTCCGGGCTCTCTTTTCTGTCCACATCCAATACCTTCATGAATTTATAGTACCTCTTTAAGAGGCTTTGTTTATAAACATAATACCCTATTTTAGGCCCCTGTTTTCCAACCATCCCGGCCAATAAGATGTCCTGCCAGGGGGCGAGCTGCGTCCGTCCGATCTTCGGGACCAATGATTCCCAAAAAAGCAACTTGGCATAGTTATTTTCTGCCAGCACTACTTTTGGAAGGAATTCTGTTATCCATTTCTGGTAATCTTCGGGTGTTTTACTCTTTGTCAGTTTTTCTATCAACAGTGTTATGGAATTTCCAGTGATTAGTTTACCGTTATCGGGTATCGTTATTTTCTTGCCGGTTAGAGCACCTGATTTCACCAACTCTGACATAAGAGCTATTGCCGGGGCAAAGACCTGGATCTTTTCCAAATTTTCTTTCGGATCAAAGATGTCTTGCATATGTTTCAACAATAATTCGATACTTTCTTTGTCCATGGGGATTATCTGGAATAACCCGTAAGTAACCAGAAACTTGTCAAAATTTTCTATAAGATACGGCAGATATTCGAGTATAGCTTGCGATTTCTGCCACATCTCTTTGACGTTCGTTGAAAAATACCTGCTGAATATATGGCTCCTCTTTGTATTAGACACTATCCATTGCTGTAAGGTTATACCTTTGGGATGTTGTTTTTTGTCATAGACCTCCATACCCAGGATCTCTTCCGGCAGTGCCACATCAAGCATACTGTAGGCTAGTTTCTGACTCCTTAAAAGCGTATTCATCAAGCCATAATAGAAATAGAGGGTATTAGGCCTGTCTATTAAAGGCTTTGCCCCCGCGATCAGGGTTTTGCGGAAAGCTCCGTCTTTTGTGAAGAAATTGTTCAGCACTTCCTGGTACCTGGCCCTGTATTCGGACAATACTATATATTTAGAAAAAAGAGTTTGGTATTGGTCGTTTTCGTGTTTTTGTCTTTCAGCTTCAAGCTGTTTCTCCTGTTCAGCATTTTCTTTGCCCAGTTCCTTCCGGTGTACTATTTTCCGGGCCTCTTCTTTTTTTTCGCCTGATACTATTTTACGCAGTTCTTCTTTAAGGTCTTTCAATAGTGCTTCTTGAGCAGCTATTTGCTCCATTACCTTTTTTGTCTGTTTTTGTGATTTTAGCTCTTCTATTTTTTTCTGGCACTCATTCACGTTGTTTTCGGCATCGGCTTTGATGGATTCCCATAATCTTTCAAGCTCGAAATCCAGATTTTGGCCCTTGTTTTTTATGTCCCTTAGATTTCTCGCTAAAAGCCACAGGTCATTTATGCGGTCCGGCTTTTCTATAAGACTGGCCTTCAATTTCTCAAGATCGCTGAAATTCGCCAATATATACTCTCCGAATTCCGGGTTTATCTTTGCTACCAGGCTCAACATTTCAAATATTTCAGCTTCGTTAGGCTCTTCTTTCGGTTGTTGTCCCACTAAAGCCAGCAAAGAAGCCGGCAAGCCAGCCGGCAGCGCCTGATGTTTCTTCGGGGTTCCTAATATTTTTTCAAGGTCTAACTCGTTGTTGGCATCTATAAAATATTTCAACGTCTGGAGGTGTTCTTTCCTTACATCCAGCGTGGCTATGTCATTTTCTACTTTTACCACTATGACCCTGCTTATTGCCGGCAGTGCTGTAGCTAAATTCTCTGCTACTCCCTCCTGTGCAAATAATTCGAAATATGCGGGCATACTGACTAACAGGCTCACCAATTCCGGGTCCTGGTCATAATACTCTTCCAGGGCTCCGATGCTGTCTGAAAAGTTATCCAGGTTTTTCATTATTTTTTGGGCTAGTTTCTTATAAATCGGTTTATTCAGTATTTCCAGCACGTGTAGCCCTAGTTTTTCGTGTTCCAATATACTGCTGGTGAACATCCAGGCATCCATATTAAAAAGCTTGCCGACCAACTGCCTCAGTTGCGCCTGGTCTAACACTTCATTCTTGAAAAGCGTTCCTCCTATATTAATTTCATTTGTTTTTTCATCTATCAATACCGTGTTTTCTATGGTCTGAGAAAAATAGTAGAGGCATTCCAGGCTCTGCTCGCTCTGTGCGGCTCCGCTTATTATTCCGTTTTTCTCAAGGAATCTGGCTAACTCCAGGTCACGCCCGGCTATATTGAGAATTACCCTGAAAACATGCTGGCTTTTTTCATCCTTAAAGATTTGGCCGTAATTAAGCGACCCTGCGCTGTCACAATACCCGAACCCCTGGAATAAGCTCCTGTAATCTTTGTTTATTTTTGAACCTATGAATACATCGTCCATTGCAGCTATGTCATCTGCTACCAACAGTAGGCCCATCAGGTAATCCGGGCCCTGCTGTTTATCATAAAGTCTTGTAAAATCCAGATTCTGTAATACATTCATGCCGAGTAAAGGCGCTGCTCGCAATAACATCAAGAGGGGGGTCCCCATATCTTCAAAATCTTGCAGTAAGATCCCGTAAAATTTATTTGCTTCTTGTGTGCTCGTAAAGGTCTTTAGAAAGAGGGGGTTTTCCAGCATCTTGGCAAGTAAGGAGGGATGCAAATCCAATAAAAAGCTTATCCCTGCACTATTAAATATTTGGTTTGCTACCTCACTGTTCATTATTAGGTTTATAAATTTGTCGTTTGACAATATAATCTCTGTAAAAGGCGCATAAGGGCCGCGCAGCAGGTCAGCAAATAATGAAAATGTATTTGCCCGGCTGAGCTTATCCGAGAGCCATTCCTCCTTAAGGTTCCCGTTCTTATCAAAGAACCATCTTTGTAAGGCTTTATATTTTCCCTTGTACAGGCGTTTATTAGAACTCATAATAACGTCTACTAACGGCTCAACGTTATACTTGTAATTGTATTCGATCAGCTTTTGCGCCGCTATGCTTAAGCCTATCTGTTTCAAAGCTTCCACTACCGCAATACCGTCTCCCGGTTTAAGCTCATTTAAGGCTTTTAAACCTTCTAATATTTTCTTAGCGTTTTCCGGCAGTTTGTCAAGGTTGTTGTCCTTCAACTCTTGGGGAGTCAATTGGCTGTAGGGTTTATTTATACGGCTCAGTATAGCTGCGGCATTTTTTAGCAAAATAGCGGTTTGGCCGGCTTTTTCAAAATCTTCAACCGTCAATTCACTGTAACCTTTATTCAGTTCATGTGCCAGTTTATTAACTCCGGTCAATTCCAGCCCGTCTGCCCGGCCTGATACCTTTAAGTTTAATATATCCCTGTACAAAATGGTCCTTTCATCAATTGACAAGTTTATGTTCAAATCATCAAATAATTTATCTAATGATTCTGCCGTTATATTGAATGATTTTTTAAGCAACCCCTCTTTTTCCATCTCGCCTATTTCAATTATTTTCTTGACAGCGTTGTAAAGTTCTGAACCTATAAGTATCTCATTGTCAAGTAATGATAGGAGGCTGGAAATCTGAATTTCTTTGCCCTGGCCTGTTTTCAGAGTTATGCTTAGGTCTGAAGGGACTTTAGGCGGAGTGAAACGTTCGTCAAAAACTTCGTGGGCTTTAGTTTCTGGCCCTTCCAGATAGCCTTCAGTTCTAATTGCGGTCTTTCTGGTTTTTGATAGCCATATATCCTCAGCTCTTGATACCTGTCTATCTGCAGGATGCTGAGCAGCCTGATGCCCTCCAGCTTTTGCTGATAACCGGCCTGTTTCTGCAACCGGCCTGGCTAGTTCATTTATTCTAATTTCAATACGCTGAATCCCGCTGGCATTTTTTAGGGCCAAATATATTTGTTCAGCTAAACCTTCATCTGATGGCAGTTTTAATTCACGATATTTATCTACCAGGGCTTCATACTTTTCCATGTCCTCCTGAGATGAAGATAATTCATCGCCTTCAAAACCCAGGTTGTAAATTTCTATGATTGTCTCTAACTCAACTATACTAAAATTACTGATCATTCCATCAACTAAAGACGCAGCTTTTTCTTTTATCGCAGTTTCAACACGCATAATACCGCCGGCATCGTCTATCATAGCAACTACCTTGTCAGCTGACGGCATCCTTAATCCCGGATATCTCTTTGCAATAGCAACATACTTTATAATTAATTCACGAGGTTTAAGGATAAGGGATTCATGATCCCAAATTTCCTTAATTACGGTTAACTCGGCTATGTTAAGTTCTCTAAGCATTCCGTCTACATCAGGGCCTCCGAGTTCAAGGGTAGCCCAGTTGAGTTTTTTTGCTATTATACGGTTATACACCCCGAAATGGGCTAGGTAGTTTGCAAGCAATATGGCAAGGCCTGCTATGGTAACAAAATTTGTGTTTTTAAAGAAGAAGTATATAATGATATTTACAGCGATCACCATAGAACCTGTTATTATGTGCATGCCGATTATTCTTTGTTTTTGAGGTTCGGTTGTTTCTTTTTCTTGGTTTGTTTTTTCTAATTGCCAGGTTGTAATGGCTTGACGAATAAAAAACGCACCAATAAATACGAGCGGGTTCGCATGGGTAAGAATAAGCACACCGGCCATAAGCAAAGAAACAGCGGCATCGCCCAGGCTGCTCTCTTTAATACGGCCTTCATGCGCCAATAGGAAAGTCTCTGGTGCAACGATGGAGAACACAACTTCCACTAACTGGAAGAATACAAGTTTACTTAAAGTAAAAATATTTTTATTGCTGTTATAAGCCGCATGAGCTTTTGCCGTAAAGCCGAGTTCAAGCCTGGAAGGCATGCCCATTGCTTCCATAGCAGCGTTAATTTTAGATTCTATAGCAACAGCAATGATCTTATGTGCTTCCTTCATGGTTAAACCTGCTTCTTTCTCAGTTTGCGGAAGGCTTAGAAATTCTATCGCTTCTTGAGTCATCGATACCATGTCGTCTTGTTTAGGCGCTAAAAATGCACTTAATTTATCTAAACAGGCCTCAACTTCTTTATCACTTGTAGAGCTCCAGAAAGACAATTCTTGAATTGGAACAGGTTCAAGTGTTGCAGCTAAAACATAGGCTATTCTTATTTCTTTTTGAGTTAATTTTGCGTTTTTCCATATACTCATTTGCCTGCTATAATCCTTGGCAGGGGCAGGTAAAGTGCTAATTTTTCCATTTTCTACCATAGTGCCGTCTATTGATTGTATATCGCTTAAGAATATCCCGAATGGACTGCCACTAACGCTGATAAGAGTGTCATTTAGATAAATCGCTTCAATTACGACATTTTTTTCTGTAATAACCTTTCCAGAATAATGATCCTTCCTGACCAAAGTAATTTTTTGCCCGCTTTTTTGTAACTGTTTGCATCTTTCCACCAACGAACCACTTTTTGCCTGAGGCGTAGAAGGAAGAGGGGAAGCCACAACAGGGCTTGGTGCTACTACTTTAGCTTTAGGCACAACAGGAGCAAGCCTGACAAATTCAAGAGGGGTTTGAGCTACAGGGTGGCTGCCTCTTATACCGGTGGCTAATTCATATCCCAGGGGATACATTGCATCCTTAAATTCCGGTTTCCAGGAATATAATGTTTCTGCCCCTGTTTTATCTATAATTAAATAATCTTTCCAGTAATCTAAAACCTTTATTACTATATTTTCATCAACTTCTGAATTTTCGCTAAGCCGCTTAACGCTGGCTCCTCTACCCGATATCACATACATCACATTGCCCCATAAACCGGTTTCAGTTCCTGCTTTTGCAATCATAGAGTTTATTGCATCTTCTGGTACTTTATTTTTTCCGAGCTCAAGGGTAGCCAGGCCATGTTCCCTTGCGTAGGGATTATATATCACAAAATGCGCTATGTAGTTTGTAATCAATGTACTAAGGATCAGTGCCGGCCCAAAATATGGTATATTTTGAAGTACCGAGCTTATAATGTAAAAAACTAATGCTGTACTGACGTCTATAAACGCCATACCTAGTTTTCTATCTTTCTGAGCTTCAGTTTCTGGTTCATAGTATCCTGTTTGTGCGTAAAAAGTTATAAAAGAACGAACAAGGAAAGGGAATATCACTGCGGCAGGGTTGAGATGAAAAGTAATAACTAAAACTAATGGAATAAAAATACCTATAGCAAAAATTAGATCTGTTGCAAATTGAAAGGAGAAAACATATTCAACATATTCTTTATCTCCTTCTTCATGCATTAAAAGGAATTTGATAGGTGTAACAAGGGAGAATACAACTTCCACGGCCTGGAAGAATACAAGTTTAAGCGCATTCCAAAGGTTTGGATCCCTTTCATAATCCAACCGGGCTTGTTCTGTAAAGACAAGTTCAAGGGTTGCGGGAGTGGGGGGTAAAGATGCGGGGCTGGGAGCTTGAACGGTTGGAGCTATTCCTTGTTCTTGTTCAATGGCAGTTAGTTTATTAATAAGTTTATCTAAGAATTCATTTAAGAGTTGGTTTTTCTGAACTGAACTGTAATTCGGGCTGTTCTGGAGCCTGGCCATGTATTCAAGTATGGCCTCAGCGCCTTGAACGTTTTTGAACAATTCTGAAAAATGTTTGTAGAAATCGCTCGGATCGCCGTTATGCCTTTCAATATACCATTCCGAAATGTTTAAGTTGCTCTGTTCGGCACTTTTCTTTTTAGCTATAAAACCCGTTAACCCTGCATTGTCAGCCGGCTGCCCGTAAAACTCAAAAGGCCTAAAAGGTTTGGTACGTGTAATAGGGTCTACTTTGCCTGTATTTCCTGTTCTAAGCAGGCCTTCGGTAACCTTAGCCAGGTTTTCCTCGGTTTTGACTTGTTCAGCGAACGCTTCGACAGCTTCATCCCCGGAAGCCCTCTCTTCCCTGACACTTTTAATGTGTTCGTTAAAAGCCAGTAATTCCATAAATGAGGTGATTTTGGCAGTGCCTACCCTGGTAAGCATCAGGGATTTAATTAAATGCTTTGCAACTAAAAGCCTTTTTACCGACCACATTTTAAATACTTCAAGCACGGTTTTTCTAACAGACTCCTGGGAGAGCCCGTAGGGGTCTATGCCCACTGTATTCCAGGGTCCTTCTTCATCCTTAAAATAGTCGCCTTCACCTACTATACCCTGCTCTGTAATGGCTCCTTCGCCGGTTAACACCTCTATGAGGTGGTCAATGAAATTTATGGCAACAACCAGCAAACCAGCAGCTGTGCCGTTTGCTTCCCAGAACTCATTTGCACCTGTTCTTGCTTTAGAGTTATACTCATTACGTGAATCAAAGCCGATGGCAATAGATGCAAGCATTGCCAGGTCTTTTTCTTCTTTCTCAAACTGCGGCAGGAAAATAAACTTACCGGGGAATTGGCCCGGGTTTTCTTTGCATTCTCTTTTTAGATATTCATTCAGCCCCTGATACTTTGCATAAAGGTCCTTGCTGTCCCTGTTACTCTGCACGCGCGAACATACAACTATTTGCCCGCCGGCTTTAACATACTCTACGATGTTCTCTGTGCTGAACAAAAAGTCGCCGAATTTTACGCTTACAAGCCTTCCGACATACACCATAGTGCCTTTTTCCGGGTCAAGCCGCATAGCGCCTGTAAGTTCCAGTTTGTCATTCAGTTTCTCCATAGCCTTTTTCTTTACAGCTATTACCTCTTCAGTGGTTATTGTCTTGACATCAAAAGGTTTTGTTTTGTTAAAGCCAAGTTCATCATAGATACCTTTAAAGACATTTAAAGCTTTTTCAATGTCGTCACCGTTGGAAAAAGCTGCCATGTTGGAAACGCCGAACAAATCCCTCATGTAGCGCGCATGGGTATCTGCAACACCTCCGAACACCTGGGCAAGCTTGCCTCCAAGCTGTGCAACTACATAAGAGTCACCTCTTTTGGCGCATTTGGCAAGCTCAAAATATTTAGGGTCAATCCCAAGGCTGGACAATGCATTGTGCCCATACATAAACGGATAATCCTGCGTATTGCCGATTGTGTGGCATAAGAATGCTATAAGTGAATTATACAAAGGCGAGTTCTCATCCTGGCTGGCTTCCCAGGCCTTTATCATCCCGGGTACGGGCTGTGAATCATGAAAGTAGTTGATAGAAGGCTGAGCCCCGGGGTTATCTCTTTTGCGGACTTTCTCAACTTCTTCCAATGCGATTTTCTCAGCTGTACCCATAAATGCGGCAAAATCTTCCCAGTAACAGCGTCCTTCGGGATTCTCCTTTGATTTATAGTCATAGATATACTCTGTAAAATACGGTTCCTCTTTTACTGGTTTACCGTCAACTATTACTGGTTTACCGTCAACTATTTTATCAGGGCAAACTTCTTTAATAAGCGTTCTCTGGATACCATCTTTTGGTTGTTTTGTTCTCCATATTTCTATTGTAACGTCTTTACCCCTGATGTTTGCCGTTTTTTCACCTATTTTTTCTATTTCGCCTACAAGTTCCTCCCAAGTAACTGGTGTCAATTCAATATTGCCTTGTTTATTGCGCACTTTCATGTATTTATACATAGGCTGAACAAAATTGACATTTACCCCAAAGTCCTTCAGTAATGACGCATAACCTGTGCCTCGGGTCTGCACAACAGGCCCAAGCCCGCCTCCTATAATATCTACTTCTGAAGATACTATGTTTACGGCTCTGCCTTTTAATTCACTAAGCATGTGTTGAACCAATTCATGCGGAACATTGTCTTTGTCTTTTAAATTCAAAGCCAGGAGCAGTGAAACTAATAAGGGAGAACTTGCCATGTTTTCTGCAGTTTCTTTTTTCAAGATTTCTATAATCAGGTCTTCGTTTTCTTTGCTCATAACAGATACAGCGTGCGTTACTGCGTCCTGGCCTTGTACGGGATTTAATTTGCTTACGCTTGCGCTGGCTTTATTGAGGAAATCTATTAATTTCTTTTCTGCAGTTTCTCTTTTCTTGCTCTTTTTTGGATGTTTTTTAATTTCGGCAAGATACTTGTCCTCAATAGTTGTCTTGAAATAGCTCCACTCCCTGTTTTCAAGCCTGCACTTAAAAAATAATGATTCTATAGTGCGGGACAGCCCCATCCCTGTTTTTTCTGCCACTTCTGCCTCTTTATAAACTATTTCCGCTAAAGCTTTGCGGTGCTTAGGCTTAAGCATATCTACTGACCTTAAAAGCGCACTATGCCATTTATAATAGTTGTTGTCTGCTTCTACATTGTCTACAAGCGCTAAAAACCCTAACAATTCGCCTGTTATGTCCGCTTTTTCCTTGTCTTCTGCAATATTGGCAAGGAATCCTTGCAGGGTCACTTTAAAAAACTCTGCATCGTTTTCTCTCAGCGCTTTTGCTACTTTAGCGTCATCTTTGTTTTTTAAAGAGGCTTTTAATGCTAATATTTTTTTAACTTCTGTTAAAACTTCTTGAGGTGACATTTCTTCAGTCTCAACAAGTATGTCTACCGTATTATGTAAATTACTTAATAAATATTTTGTAAGCTTAGCAGAGCCGAGCTCAAGGACAGCCATTTTGTGTTTCCTCGCGTAAGGGTTATATATTCCAAAATGGCCTATGGCATTTGCAATTAGTATGCAAAGGGCTGTTATAGGAACAAAATATGGGTTGTTTTTGAAGATCAGGCTTGCAATAAAACTTACTAAAAAACCGGCTGCAAAACCTGCTACCATAGAACCGGTTATCGTCCGCAGGCCCTTTATTCTCTGCTGAGTTTCTATTGGTTCTGTTTCGTATCTCGTTTTTAATTGCAGGAGGCTGATAGCTTCATGGACAAGGAACATGGCAGCAAATACAAGCGGGTTTGCATGGGAAACAATAAATAAAACAAAAAGAAGAGAAGTAACGCCGACATCCAATACCAGGGTGCTTACTTTAAACTGCTTTTGATGCGCCAATAGGAAAGTGTTTGGGGAGAGAGTGGAAAATACGGTTTCCATTACATATAAACCCAGCAGTTTAGCCCAGTCTATGATGATTACGGATAACGGGACATCCTTTTTACTAACCTTTCTGGCAGCTATGTCCCTATCAAGCTTAGCGTGAGCTTTTGCCGTAAGGCTAAGTTCAAGTGTTAAATAACTGGCATCAGGTGTATATTCAAGGTCAGGCCCGATATCTCCAGGAAGGGGTTGAACGTCATTCAAGAAATTATTTAAAGCGGCTTGGCCAAGACCGAGACGACTAAGACTTTCTCTGAAATCGGCAGCTGTTAACCTGCCAAACTCATGAATTCCAACACCTTGTTTGGTCTTACGTCGGGAAGCTTTCTGCGGCCTGTCCAGAGCACTTGGTTGTACGGTGTCAATGCATTCTAAAAATACGAATTCTACAGGGAAACCGTACAGCTCGGTTAATTCCTGTTGTTTGCCTTCAAGGAACGGGATAAGTTCTTCGTTCCGGCCGACATCAACTACGATTTTTGCACCGTAAAAATGTTGGTCCGGGCTCAAACCCATGCCGCGTTCTATAGCAATACGTTCTTTTTTGTACATATCAAGTTTGTACAATACCTTTCCCTTTAGGACTTCTTCTGGGGAAAGAGGCGTACGTGCGGCTTTGCATTCCACTATCCAGATATTACCGTCCTCGTCCTGGACAACCTGATCCAGCTCAGTTTTATAATGGCCGTCAGCGCCGGCTATCTCTATACCGCTTGAAAGCAGTTTGAATTTATTCTTATGGTGATAGTCGTTTGACCTCAGTTCAAGAAGAAGTCCTACATAGCGGCTGTAGATAAGCCCTTCTATTATGCCTAACAGCGGGCTTGCGGCAGCGGAAAGTGTTTTTATCATTTCTTTGATATCTTCTGTTATAACTTTAGGATCCGAAGGTTTTTTTACAATGTCATCCAGGATTACTATCGCATATTTGTCAGCGATTTTATTGCCAAGTTTTTCTTGTATTTGAGGAATACGCTCTCTTACTTTATCGGCTATTTCCGAAAATCCGCGGGTATCAATGACTATCTTGACACGGTCAACCTTCCCTCCAAGAGCAGATATATTTATGGGTTTTTCCATCTGTATTATGAAATTCTCTATGAAATCAGGTTTTATGGGTTTACCGTCTTTCATATTTGCTTCGCCAAGGCCCAGCCTGCGCAGTCCTTCGGCTATCTGGGATTCTCTTGTGCCTGGATGGAAGTAAACCTGGTGTGTATAGACGGCAGTCCGTTCTTTTTTACCCTTCTTGCCTATGGTTTCTATTACCGCATCGATCCACACCAGCGTGTTGGGCAGATGGATGTTTGCTTTAATTATCTTTCCGGTGTTGCCTATAAAAAATTGAACAGCTTTTATTTTTGCCCAAATCGCATCATAAACGTCACCCATAACGTCAAGGGTCATCTTGAGGTCTACTATTTTGCCGATGCGGCCTACAATTTCCATGATGAGAGGGTAATACTCCGCTGACCTGCCGAGGATCGGCACACCGTCTTCGTTCACATCGTAGTTCTGTGAGGGTATATTTGAATACTTATAAATAGTAGACGCGTTGGCAGCATTGGCTTCTGCTTCTTCAAGTACCCCGGTAGCAACTTCGGTTATTCGTGAGCTGGGGGCAAGGGCCTCGACTGTTTTTTGACCGAGCCCGGTTGTAAGAGGATAAAACGGGTTAAATATGTTATATACGGTATGGGCTATTACGTTAGCTTTTAATTCAGCTTGTTCTGTTGTTCTTCCTATCCTGCTTATTCTTCCTATTATTTTTGCGATTGATACAGAAATAAATGGAAGTGATTTGATGCTTTCAGCCCCGGGTACATTGTCAGCCACTTCATTGACTGCTATCTTAATAAAATCAAGGCCTTGTTGGCGCTGAGTCAATCCTTTATTTGTCAAATCAATGACCTTATTTCCAGTAATTCGGTATACAGCGGAAACCCTATTATTTTCATGGATTTCATAGATAACTAATATATCTCCAATAACCCTGTAGTCCTTATTTTTTTCCATTGGTACTATTGTGGCAATGCCTCTGCCGATGTTATTATAAATCCGCAGTTCATCGCGCACTGCATCAGGGGTACGAAATATACTCATGTTCCTGCCGTGGGCATTTATATAATATCCATCCCGGCCATCTTTCATTCTTTCTTCATATCCTTCAGGAATAAAATGGTCAATAATATATTTATCTCCATAGATCTTGCTTAAGACGGCTTCCTTGGCTATATCTTTTTCATATTCAGGGGCGATGCTAAGTATCAGATCAAGTCTTTCTAAGGGAGTAAGTTTGCGGCTTATTCTTTTTTGTTTTTTGTAGGCTGTTTCGGTATCCTTGTCTCTTCCAGGCAGGTCAGCCAGAGCCTTGTCAATAAGTTCTTTATCTTCGACACTGCATTCCGGGCCAGAAATATAATCCCTCAACTGTTTAAGAAAAGCGGATCTTTCGGTTTTGTCTTTTACGAAAACAAGTTTTTCAAGTTTCGCTGCGATCTGGCGCACGGGTGTATCATAGACTGTTGCATCTTTATTTATTACGCGTAAAAGTGTCTTTGCCTGGGCAAATTGCGGGTCCTTTGCCAATACAGCTTCTAATACTTTTATTATGGCGTCTTTATCCGGGTCATCTTGTGTGGTTAAGTCTCTCAAGACTTCTGAGTATTTTGACCAGGAAGCCGCTCTTTGTGAATCTTTTCCTTTTAAACCAGCGGCTTTATCAAATAATCCTTTTGCTGTATCATACATCTTAAGGTTAAGATAAATCTGTCCAAGTCTGAGAGCTATTCTTATATATTTATCTGTTTGTTTTTTAGAGTCTGTGGCAGCTAACTCTTTTTTCAACTCTTCTGCACCTGTTTCATAAACGATTTTCTTTATTTCACGCCTGCCGTTCGGATAAACCACATAAAAATGCATAGTTATCTCTGTCCCGTCTTCTGAAACCTTTACTTCTTTTAAACCCGGCAGATAGTCGTTAGCTCCGTCAAGCTTGGTGTTGCCCAAAATGGCCGCTGCAATGGTCATATTATAGATGCCGCCGGCAAGGTTTTTCTTGTTAAATATATTTGTGACTATATTTTCCTGATTAACCTCTAAAAGATTTTCTCTGCAGAGATCTGCTTCTTTATTGGATAACTTAGTTGCTTCTTCACTATCAGCCTGGACTATTGTTTTGGCTTCAGCCTCATCTTTTGCATCTTTGCATTTTTCTTGGGACACTATGTGGCCGATAAAGCTAATATCGTTATAGCCCATCCTTGTCAGAATCTGCGTTTCAGCTGTCCCTCCTGCGGCTATGTATAAGTCTAATTTATTTTCAGATATCATAGACACCGGCATCAGGGAACCGTCTGTGGTAAGCATTATAAACCCTTTCCCGTTTGATATCAAAAGTTTTCCGCCTTGTTTCTGGGTCAGGTTCTTAAGGTTAAAAAAAGCCACTATATCATTGAACTGTGCATAACCTTCATTGAAATTAAAATAAGCTTCAACACTATCCGTAATGCCTGAATCAGCAAATGCTTTTTCTATGTTTTGTCTTGATATTTTCAGGGTCTTAAGGGACGCATTGATCATATCATAATGCCTTTCCCTGAAAAGTGTCCCTACTTTTATCCTTGAAGCGTCTTTTTCGTACTTTAAGTCGGCTATTATCCCGACATTGGTCTCAATAAGACTGCTGCCTTCAGGCACATCAAAGGTTAAGGGGATTTCCTCACCTTTTATTTTTCCGGCAACCAGGCTTAGATTATAGACTTCATTAGGCGTATTTACCCTTTCGAACCTTTCATTCAAAAGCCAGTAAATTTCGTTAATTGAATGAGAGCCGATTGCAGAGCATCCGAGGTAGTTTTTCTGCGTAAGCCGGCTTGTGATTTCTATCGGGTCGTACGCAAAAGTCATGCCTATTTCTACGAAAATCCCAAGAGCCGCGAGCAGGCCGTGTTTTATCCCTTTAACTTCTACTCCGTTCTTGGTGCCTTCACCAGAAGTCATCTCCATTATTGCAGGCTGGAGGTCGAAATAAAGCACCAGGGCCCATTCCGCCATCTTGTAAGCAAATTTTCTTAAAATATTGTTGTTTGCTGCAAGCCTCCAGCCGGATACTGCAGCTCCTGCGTAGCCGTGGATAAGTTGGGCAAGGTGCTTATTTGCCATCTTTTCTGCAAGAGAGTTGGTTTTCTTATCTGAGGAATATGCCTGGCCTTCACCTAACACTGTGGTTTCAACGCTTTTTACTTTTCCAAGCACAGGGTCAAAACCTTTCGGCAGGCTGTCCTTTATCATTTCATCAGGGGTAAGTTCTACTGCTGGTTTTGGTTTAGCAGGGGGAGCCACTTCTCTGGGTTTAAGTATTATTGCTGGTTTTGGATTAAGAAGGCGAGCCACTTCTTTATTTTTTTTCAAGTGTTTCGGCAGGTTAGACAGTACATTGTTTATAAGTTCTTTATCTTCAACACTGCATTCCGGGCTTGAAAGATAATTAGTCAATTCCTCAATGGCACGGTTTCTGTCCTCGTCATTTTTTGCAAGAACAAGGTTTTCAAGCATCGCTGCAAGCCGGCGTACAGGTGTTTCATAAACTTTTGTATCTTTATCTATTACATCTAAAAGCGTCTTTGCCTGGGCAAATTTCGGGTCGCTTGCCAATACAGCTTCTAATACCGCTGTAATGGCGGTTGTATCCGGTTTTTCTTTTGTGGTTAAGTCCTTCAACACTCCTGCGTATTTTGACCAGGAAGCCGCTCTTACTGAATCTTTTCCTTTTAAATCAGCAGCTGTATTTAAGATATCTTGTGCCTTCTTATACATCTTAAGGTTAAGATAAAGCTCTCCGAGTTTAAGCGCTGTCTTTATATATTCATCTTTTTGTTTTATAAAATTCACAGCAGCTAACTTCTTTTCGAGCTCTTTTACCCCTGTTTTATAAACGATTTTCTTTATTTCACGCCTGCCGTTCGGATAAACCACATAAAAATGAACAGTTATCTCTGTCCCGTCTTCTGAAGCCTTTACTTCTTTTAAATCCGGCAGATAGTCGTTAGCTCCGTCAAGCTTGGGGTTGCCTAAAGGGGAAGCCACAATCGTCATATTATAGAGCCCGCCGGCAAGGTTTTTCTTGGTGAACCTATTTGTGACTCTGTTGTCCTTAACAGCTAAAAGATTTTCTCTGCAGAGGTTTGCCTCTTCATCGGTTAAGACACTTGCTTCAGGGCTGTCAGCCTGGACTATTTTTGCGGCTTGTGCAGCATCTTTTGCGTCTTTGCATTTTTCGTGGGACACTATGCGGCCGATAAAGCTTATATCGTTATAACCCATCTTTGTCGAAATCTGTGTTTCAGCTGTCCCTCCTGCGCCTATGTATAGGTCTAATTTATTCTCAGATATCATGGACACCGGCATCAGGGAACCGTCTGTGGTAAGCATTATAAACCCTTTCCCGTTTGATATCAAAAGCTTCCCGCCTTGTTTCTGGGTCAGGTTCTTAAGGTTAAAAAAAGCCACTATATCATTAAACTGTGCATAACCTTCGTTGAAATTAAAATAGGTGTCAACACTATCCGTAATGTCTGAATCAGCAAATGCTTTTTCTATGTTTTCTTTTGATATTTTCAGGGTCTTAAGGGATGCGTTTATCATGTCATAATGCCGTTCCCTGAAAAGTGTCCCTACTCTTACCTTGGAAGCGTCCTTTGCGTACTTTAAATCGGCTATTATCCCGACATTGGTTTCTATAAGGCTGCTGCCTTCAGGCACATCAAAGGTTAAGGGGATTTCCTTGCCATTTATTTTTCCTGCAGTTAAGCCTAAATTATAGACTTCGTCAGGCGTGTTTACCCTTTCGAACTTCTCATTCAAAAGTTCGTAAATCCCGTTAATTGAATGAGAGCCGATTGCAACGCACCCGAGGTAGTTTTTCTGAGCAAGCCGGTTTGTGACTTCTATCGGGTCGTACGCAAAAGTCATGCCTATCTTACCTACAATCCCAAGAGCCGCAAGCAGACCGTGCCTTATCGCTTTAACTTTTACTCCGTCCCTGGCTCCTTCACCAGAAGTCATCTCCATGATTATGGGCAGGAGGTCGAAATAAAATCCCAGGGTCCATTCGGCCATCTTGTCAGCGAATTTCTTTAAAATACCGTTGTTTGCCGCAAGCCTCCAGCCGGCTACTGCAGCTCCGGCGTAGCCGTGGATAAGCTGGGCAAGGTGCTCATTTGCCATCTTTTCTGCAAGGGCGTTTATTTTCTTATTTGATGAATATGCCTGGCCTTCACCTAACACTGTGGTTTCAACGCTTTCTACTTCTCCAAGCACAGGGTCAAAACCTTTCGGCAGGCTCTTTTTTATCATTTCATCAGTGGTCTTGCCGCGCAGTGAAAATAGACTACCGCCTAGAGCAGCCTTATCTTCCCGAACCGCTATGTTTGTATTCCAGTTATTATAAGCTGACAATACGGCTTTATAAAGCTGGAGGGTGTTTATTGTGCCTGAAGGCATTATCCTGACAGCTTCACTTAAAATATATGTAAGGGCCTCCTTTCTTTCTAAACTGCGCCTTGCGAAATCGGGGGTACCTTTGTTAAGGTCTTTAAACACTGGTTTATGCAGGAATTCGTCCCTGTATTTTTTGTCCTGCAAAGCCCTTACAATGGGAATGATCTCAAAGAACATAGCAAGCTGTCCGGAGCGCAATACTGCCCAGGCTATTGCCAGGGCCGATTTTTTAACCAGGGCATCATATTTTAAGGTATCATCTTTAGTTATGTAATCGGCAACTTCTATTTCAGATTTTACTTTTCTTGTTTGCTCATCAAAACCGAATGCAAGCCTTCTTTCATTTATTTTGAAAACCAATTTATCGTTTTCTAGATTTATAGTATAGTCTGTATGTAAAATTTGTTTCAGGGTGTTTTCTAATTTGGGGTCAGTCAGTTTTTTATATAATTCATCTAAAGTGGCTATATTTGATTTTTTTATCAGCAAATTCAGCTCAGCTTCTGCGGTTACATAATTTTTGATATTGTTGGGGTTTTGGGATAACATCCACAGGGCTAAGCCCTGTGTAAGTATCTTTGCCTGGAGCCTTGCGACCTTGTTATAAACAGCCTCAGAAAACTTTGTATCCTGGGTAACATTCGGTGTAATTGTCATATAGGATATATGCCTGTCGGAGAACATTTTCTTAAGGCCGGAAGTGTGGAAACCTCCCGTAACCAGGACAATGATCTCTTTTGCGTCTTTCAGGCTTTGAGCCGTGCTATTGATCTGGTCGCTGTAGGGGGAGGTAAAAACGACTAAAGGTTTGATGTTTTTTGATTCGCCGATACTGTTGTTTACAAAACTGTCGTTTCTTCTGATGTTGTCTTTGTAAAAACAATTGAAAAGTTCGGTATATTGTTCAAATGCTTTTAAGCCTTTTTGATCTACGTGTTTTACCCAAAGCTGGTTGAAGCGTTCTATGTTTTGCGTAAAATAATCATAATCTTCGGCTGATATTTTATTGTTGTAATAGTCCTGCATCTGTTTGAAAAAGCTTATCAGGAAAACAACTTCTTTTTCTGTTTCGCTTTTTGAAAGCCCGAGGTGAAGGTCTCTCACCAACAGGTCTTCTTCCCTTGTTAGTTCTATGGGGTTTATTCTCTGGCTTAGGATAATGTACTCAAAGAACTTTGCCAGATTCGGCATAGTTTCTGGCACCGTGATATTGTACTGCTGAGAAAGCCTCATTAAATATAGATAAAGCTCATTCAGCCTTGAAGAGTCGCTCATTTTCTCTGCAAGGAACTGGTAAGAAGAAAAGGGGAGTTTGTTCTTCAAGAGCGACAGGTACTCCATCATCTCTTTGCTTATTTTCTTGAAATTCAAAGATTCCTGCAGGTCCATCATTTTGAGGAAAGACGAAATATTTTTATAATCTTTGATGTCTATGCCAAGTTTCTTAGAATAAGCGTTGAGTTTACCGTAATATTTTTCTGCCGTTAGATCGCCGCTTTTATTCTTTTCGATGACCTTTTCAAGGGCTTTGTGTTTAGAGACGTAATAAGTGTTTTTAAGGGTATCGACATCGTTTTTCATGTCGGCAAGTATAGCCTGTATATTGGGCTGCTCGTTCAATATCTTATTCAAACGTACGATATTGCCCTTGAATACCTGCTCGTCTTCAATGCCTTTAAGCACATCAGGCCGTTCAGAGGTGATAGAGAAATACTCCGAACCGGTAAGTTTTCCCTGCCCCATAAGCGAAGCTACTATATCATTTTGGAGTTTCTTGTCTTTTATTGAGGTTATCCAGGATGTGTCAACAGGGCCGAAGGCACCTTCAACGTAGATATTTGACAGGTGGTATTTATCATCCAAAAGTGCTAGTATTTTAGATATGTTTTGCTGAACTTCCGGATGGCAGTGAAGGTCCTGAATGTTTATAACGACCTTGTCTGAGTCAAAGCATTTTGCATCCGTGATCCTTCCGGAGGTATACGGTATAAGCAGTTCGTCCTTGACAGAACTCAGCTTATTTGCCTCTTTGGATTTTTCAAATGCGGCATGAACAGCCTGTGAAAAGACAGAGGTATAAAGAAAGCAAACCAAGGTAAACATGGACATAGCTTTCTTAAATGTCAAAATCGAAACAAACCAGTTGTAAGCCCTTCCGATGTGCCTCTTGAAACGCCAGACAAAGCGGTCCTTAGAAAAGTTTGAAAATGTGAGCATAACTACCTCCCTGAAATTAATTAATTTACAATTAAAAAACCCGATTTACTTAAAAGTAAATCGGGTTTAGGTTCAGCATCTGGGCCTTAATATATTGTAATTATCTATAGAGCCTCGTGGTAAAAGGAAAAAAAAGCATATCAATAAAATACAATGGATGTACAGCCAAAATCCAAGCCCCTGAAAAAAGATAAACTCACGGACGATCCCGACAGTATTTGAAATGCTGTAAATGGGGTTGATGAATTTAGAGAAGGTCGTCTTAGTCATGAGGTTATTTTGAGCTGTGATCAAACTATAATCGCTGGCAGAGTTCTTCTTTTCTTTATGCTGGTTTTGCGGTTTGGAAGGGTCTGTTTTATGTGTCGGTAAACCCAGTTCGCTGGCAATTAATTTATTCAAAATATTCAAGGTTAAGGTGGAAATAGAAGAGTAGTAAAGTACGCTGGACTGGCACTTTATTGCTTGAGAAAGGGTATCCGTCATATCGCCGGTAAATATCCCTTTTGGTATGAATACATTAACGAAGAAACAGCAGATGAGGATGATTATTGTGAAATTTGCTCTATTTTTCATCTCTAGTTTATATGACATATAAAGATTATTAAATACTATATACTATGTTTTATCTTTTACATCTTAAATGCAAATAAACTATGAAAAACATGTGAAATTTATGCAAAAGATAAAGGTTAGTGTTTGTCCCATTTCAGCTCTATTTTGCTGAAATTAGCTAAAAACATCAGTCCCATAGGCAGGGCCTTCAAGTTTTAGCTTGGAAATGAACGCCAAAAAAACGTGATAAAATAACCGGTTCCGATATAAGAGATTTGGCAGTGTTAAAAGTCCTATCGATAATAAAGCTATTTTTAACATATTGTTCTTAGCACAGAGTTGATTAAGTTATTATATTTTAGTAAAATCATGTAAGATGTTCAAAAATATACCAAGAAAAATTATAGTTGCATTTATTTTGCTTTTAGCGGTTTTTGGAATCGGGACCCTGGGCTATGTTGTCATAGAAAAATGGGATTTCTTTGACTCCTTTTATATGACCGTCATAACTCTTACGACCGTTGGCTATGGCGAGGTAAGGCCTCTTACGACTGATGGCAGGATATTCACTATATTTCTTTTGCTAAGCGGTTTCGGGATATTAACCTACGGTGTAACAACCGGCATATCATTCATGCTTGAAGGCGAACTGGGCCATATAATAAGGAGGCATAAGATGGAGAAGCTTATTCAGAGCTTTAAGAATCACTATATAATTTGTGCTAATGGCGAAATAGGAGAATATGTAGCAGAAGAGTTCATAAAGACAAATCAGGCAGTGGTCGTAATAACAACCGACAAAATGCTTGAAGAAAAATTCCTAAAACACAATATCCCTATGGTTGTGGATAACCCTGCAGAAGATGAAACTCTTGAAAAAGCCGGAATTCGCAATGCTAAAGGTTTAATAGCGGTTCTGGGTGATGACAAATATAATTTATTTGTAGTTCTTTCAGCAAGGGGGCTTAATCCAGATATTAGAATAATTGCACAATCAATTGAAAAATCAAGCGTTATTAAGATAAATAAAGCAGGTGCGGATGACGTAATACTCACAGATGCAATCGGCGGAATGAGGATGGCTTCCGCGATGCTCAGACCTACGGTTGTTTCTTTTCTTGATACTATGCTCAGGGGCAATAACGAACACTTAAGGATAGAGGAAGCTGAAATTCTCGCACAATCTGAGGTTGTTAATAAAACGATCGCAGAAAGCAATATAAACAAGAAAACAGGGCTGATCGTAATTGCGGTCAAAGAAGGAACGAGCGGCAGCTACATATATAACCCCGGGCCGGGCCAAAAACTGAACAAGGGAGATGTACTGATCGTAATAGGAAATACAGGCCAGCTTGAAAAGCTTTATGCTATTGCGGGTAGATAATGAGCAAAGAAAACAAACTCTTGTTCCTTATTTTTTTTAATGTTCTTTTGATGGCCTTAGAATTTGCAGGAGGTTTGATCTCCGGAAGCCTTGCTCTTCTCAGCGATGCCTCGCATATGCTCATGGATTCTTTCGCCGTATTCTTAAGTTATCTGGCTTTTTACTGGAGCAAAAAACCTTCAACAGAAGAAAAAACTTTCGGATACCACAGGCTTGAAATCATTGCCGCATTTATAAACAGCCTGATCCTTTTTGCTATATCGGGTTATATCATGTATGAGGCTGTCTTGAGGTTTTTTCATCCTCAGCCGATAAAAGCCGGTATCCTTCTTGTAATTGCTATCCTAGGCCTGCTTGGGAATTTGACAGGTATATTCTTACTTAAGAAAGAGAAAGAGGAGAATTTGAATGTCCAGGGGGCCTATCTGCATTTGTTAAGCGATTCTCTTTCTTCAATAGGCGTGATCACAGGAGGGCTGATAATATTTTTTACCGGTTTAAACATATTCGATTCTATTATCGGCATAGGGATAGCTCTAATAGTTTTAAAGGGAGGTTTTGGGTTGTTCATGGAATCTGTGGATATACTGCTTGAGTCAGTCCCGAAGCACATAGACCTGGCTGGCCTGCAAAAAGAGGTTGAAGAAATCCACGGCATAAAAGAATTCCATGACATACATATCTGGACCATTACTTCGAACAGGACCGCTTTGAGCGGGCATATCCTTACTGATAACATAAATACCAGACAAAGCCAGGAAATAATAAATAAGGTCAAAAGCCTGTTATTCGAGAAATTCGGCATAAATCATACTACGATAGAAGTCGAGTGTGAAAATTGCAAAGATAACGACTGCGAATATAAGTAGATTGTTGAAAACCGCCAACAATCTCTGATTACATAGATTATAAAGAAAGAAAAACTATGAAAAAATATTTATTCATTTTATTGGTATTAGCATTTGCACAAACAGGTTGTAAGGAAAAAAACTACCTGATAAGGACTCTTCCAGGGTATTCAGTTTATTCTGTTTCCTATTCGCCTGACGGCAAATATATAGCCTCCGGCAATGAGGATGCGAGCGTAAATATCTGGGATATTGAATCCGGTTCCTTAGTAAGGACGCTTAAAGGACATACTATGGCTGTCCTTTCTGTTTCCTATTCGCCTGACGGTAAATACCTTGCCTCTGCAGGCCAGGACAGTACCATAAAGCTATGGGATGCACAAACCGGTACCGAAGTAAGGACGCTTGTCGGGCACAGCGAATCTATTAACACTGTTTCTTTTTTCCCTGACGGTAAATATCTCATCTCGGGAAGCGATGACACAACAATGATAATCTGGGCTGTTTCTACGGGCGGGAAAATAAGTACGGTCAAAGGGCGTAACAAAGATGATCATATTGCGTCTATCTCCTGTTCGCCTGACGGAAAATATATAGCATCAGGAAGCTGGGATAAAACAATAACAGTCCGTGACGCTCTTACTCATAAGGAAATAAAAAGGCTTACTGGGCACAACGGCAGTGTGGAAGTTGTCGCCTATGCCCCTGACAGCAAATACGTAGCCTCCGGGAGCGGGGATAAATCAATTAAGATTTGGGATGTTTCCACAGGTATGGAAATATGGACGCTTAAAGGGCATCGTGATGATGTCTGGTCTGTTGCCTATTCCCATGACGGCAAGTACCTGGCTTCCGGGAGCGGTGATAAAACAATACAGTTTTGGGATACTTCGACAGGGCAGAGGATAGGGATGATCGCAGCACATGAGAACACGGTCAGCTCGCTTTCCTTTTCTCAAGACGGCAATTACATAGCGTCAGGGAGTGCCGATAAAACCATAAAAATCTGGATGATGCCTTTCGGAGAGTATAGAGGGCAGAAAACAGAGGCGCTGAAAGCGCTAAAGGAAGCACCGTCTAAAAATATAAAAGAGCAAGCAGGACCGAAAGCAGTTGTGCCGCAGACAGCAGCTCCGCAAGCACCGGTAAAACCAATAAATATAAAACATCCCTTTGCGTACCGCATCGGAATTGCAATATGCCTTTTTATTTCTTTGTTGGTTTTGATCGGCTACTATGTAGTAAAAGGATCCAGACAGCATAAATTAGTCGAAAAAATAGAAGAAAACCTAGGAGATATGGACCTGGTTTCTAAACTGTTTGAAAAATACATTAAAGGCTCAGCTCACGATATTACAGTATTTAAGCCTGAGACGCTATGTAAAATCTATAAGCACAAGAACATGATGGACAAGGCAGTTGAACTGCCTTTGCCTTATAGGGAATCAATGTTCAATCACTTAATCAAAGATAAAGATTTTGCGCATGCTTATACTATATTTAAGAGCTGTCATATTAAGAACTTTGACCCGGCCGCTATCTTTGAGATGCACGAAAAATTAGGTAAGATGAAAAACTTGCTTATCTTTGTTCAATCCATACCGCACGACGAAAGGTCAGCATCAGACTGGAAATTGTTGATTTCCGCGTACGACAAGCTCAATAAACTTGGCACTCTTAATCCCTCAGACCTGCCGGAGGAGTACATTAAAAAAATAGTCCGGTTACTTGAGGAAAAGAAAGATTATTACGGCCTGATGGGTTTTATTCAATCCCTGCCGCGCAGCGAACGCTCATCTGCTGACTGGGAATTATTGATTTTATCATATGATATGCTTAATAAGCTGGGCGCTCTTAACCCTTCGGACCTGCCGGACGAGTACCGCAAAAAAGTCCTTCAGTTATTTGAGGAAAAGAAAGATTATTACGGCCTGATGGGTTTTATTCAGTCCCTGCCGCTCAATGAACGCTTGGCACCTGACTGGGAACTGTTGATTTCCGCATACGACAAGCTTAATAAGCTGGGCGCTCTTAATCCGTCTGACCTGCCGGACGAGTACCGCAAAAAAGTCCTTCAGTTATTTGAGGAAAAGAAAGATTATTACGGCCTGATAGGTTTTGTTCAATCCATACCTCGCAGTGAACGCTCAACATCTGATTGGGAAGTATTGATTTCCGCGTACGACAAGCTTGACAAACTGGGCGATCTTAATCAATTAGACCTGCCGGACGAGTACCGCAGGAAAGTCCTTCAATTACTCGAAAAAAGGAAAGAACAAACAGTCTTGATACCAAAAGAGCAAGCTGAAAAGCCGCAGTCTAGACGAGAAGCAGCGGTTCCTTCGGATAATAAGCCCGATAAGCCGGATGAATACCGTAAAAAAATTGTTCAAGCCTATGAGGAAAAGAAAGATTATAACGGGTTGCTGAGTTTTGTTCAATTAATACCGCGAAAGGAAAGGTCTGCAGACGACTGGGAACTATTGATTTCCCTGCACGACAAGCTTAATAAGCTGGGCTCTCTTAGCCCGTCCGATGTGCCGGATAATTACCGTAAGAAGGTGGTTCAATTATATGAGGAAAAGAAAGATTATGCCGGCCTGCTGAGTTTTGTTCAATTAATACCGCGGCAGGAAAGGTCGGCCGCAGACTGGGAACTCTTGATTTCTTCATACGAAATGCTTGATAAGCTGGGTGGACTTAAGCCATCAGACCTGCCGGATGTTTACCGCCAAAAAGTTATTCAGTTGTTTAATAAAAAGAAAGATTATGCCGGCCTGCTGAGTTTTGTTCAATTAATACCGCGGCAGGAAAGGTCGGCCGCAGACTGGGAACTCTTGATTTCTTCATACGAAATGCTTGATAAGCTGGGTGGACTTAAGCCATCAGACCTGCCGGATGTTTACCGCCAAAAAGTTATTCAGTTGTTTAATAAAAAGAAAGATTATGCCGGCCTGCTGAGTTTTGTTCAATTAATACCGCGGCAGGAAAGGTCGGCCGCAGACTGGGAACTCTTGATTTCTTCATACGAAATGCTTGATAAGCTGGGCGAACTTAACCCGTCCGATTTGCCGGATAATTGCAGAGAGAAAGTTATTGAATTATATGGAAAAAAGAAAGATTATGACGGGTTGATGAATTTTATTCAATCCATACCTCAAATTGAACGCTCAGCGTCTGACTGGGAAGTATTGATTTCTGCATACGACAAGCTCAATAAGCTGGCAGATCTTAACCCATCGGACTTGCCGGATATTTGCCTTAAAAATGTTATTCAATTATTCGAAGAAAAGAGAGACCATGCCGGTTTAATTAATTTTATTCAATCCATACCGCGCCATGAACGTTCAGCGTCTGACTGGGAGGTGTTGATTTCCGCATATGATAAGCTTGATAAGCTGGGCGCTCTTAAGCCGTCAGACCTGCCGGAGGAGTACCGTAAAAAAGTTATTCAATTATTTGAGAAAAAGAAAGACCCTGCAGGCCTGATGAGTTTTTTTCAATTAATACCGCAAAATGAACGCTCACTGGCTGCCTGGGAACTCTTGATTTCTTCATACTCTAAGCTTAACAGGCTGGGTGACCTTAATCCGTCGGACCTGCCGGAGGATTGCAGAGAGAAGGTCATTCAATTATTCGAGGAGAAGAAAGACGATGCCGGCCTGATGAATTTCATTCAATTGATCCCGCGCAATAAAAGGTCGGCAGCTGACTGGGAATTGTTGATTTCTGCCTACGATAAGCTTAATAAGCTGAGCGATCTTAATCCGTCCGATTTGCCTGCTGATTCACGTAGAAAAGTCATTTCATTATTTGCAGAAAAGAAAGACCATACAGGCCTCATGAATTTTTTTCAATTAATCCAGAGATATGAACGCTCAGCGGCTGACTGGGAATTATTGATCTCCGCGTACGATAAGCTTAATAAGCTGGGTGATCTTAATGCGTCCGATCTGCCGGATGCTTACCGTCAAAAGGTTATTCAATTATTTGAGAACAAGAAAGATTACGCAGGCCTTGTAAGTTTTATTCAATTAATACCGCATAATGAGAGGTCAGCAGCTGATTGGGAAGTTCTGATTTCCTCATACGATAAGCTTGATAAGCTGGTGGCAATTAATCCTTTGGACCTGCCTGATGACTTCCGTAGAAAAGTGATCTCCTTATTCCAGGAAAAAAAAGATTATGCCGGCCTGGTTATTTTTATTCAATTAATACCGCGAAATTTAAGGTCGCAAGCCGATTGGGAAGTGCTGATTTTATCCTATGATAAGCTTAATAAGCTGGGCACTCTTGATCCTTTGGGCCTGTCCGATGATTCCCGCAGAAAAGTTATTTTATTGTTTGAGGAAAAGAAAGACCATACCGGCCTGATAAATTTTATTCAATCGATACCGCAAGACAAGCGGTCTCCGTCCGACTGGGAATTATTGATCTCGGCCTACGATAAGCTTGGTAAATTAGGTGATATTGATCAGTCTGGCCTGCCGGACGAGTACCGTAAAAAAATTACTCAACTGCTTGAACAAAAGAAAGACCATGCCGGAGGAGCGGTATCCAGGCCGAGAGATGAAAACTCAGCGGCTGACTTGGAACAATTGATATCCTCATACGACAAACTTAATAAATTGGGCGATCTTAACCCAGCCGACCTGCCGGACGAGTACAGCAAAAAAGTTATCCGATTGCTTGAAGAAAAGAAGGATCAGGCCGGCTTGACCGCTTATTTATCGCGTATGCCTGAAGAAATGTGGACAATCGAAACATATCAGTCCTGGTTTGAATCGTGTCTTAAAAACGGGGTGCCGGATAGCGCAGTAAAACCGCTTTCGTCTATTCAAAACCGTTCAGATGCTGAATCCATATACGAGTTTTATTACCAGAAGGCATTGCAATTTGAAAGGGAAGGCTTCAAAGATAATGCAATTTTAATATACAGCAAATTCGTGCATGAGCATATATTTTTCAAAGATATACCGGAGAGGTATGTCAAACTGAGCGAAGCTCCGGCAGCTATCCAACCTGAGCAGAGTAAAAGCACTCCGGATGAAAAGGCAGTTGCGCCTCTAAACCAAGAAAAGGCCTTTAATCCTAACTATAGGACATTGCGTGAAATAGGCCGGGGCAGCATGGGAGTGGTTTATGATGCGATAGACAAGAAGAGAAAAAAACAGGTGGCGATCAAGAAAATGAAGGAAGAACTAGCGGCCAATCCGCTGGAGAAGAAAAGATTTATGGAAGAAACAAGCAGGGTAATGGAACTGCACCACGCTAACATAGTAGATATATACGACATGTATGAGGAGGGCAGTGACATATATCTGGTATTTGAATATGTCAGCGGGGATACCGTAGACGGCCTGTTGAACAAACATGAGCAACTCAAACTGAAAGAAACATTGGATATTATCTTGCCCGTATGTTCGGCGCTTGAATTTGCACACGGCCAAAAAATAATCCACGGGGATATCAAGCCGTCAAATATCATGGTAACAAAAGGAAAATTGGTAAAGGTGACGGATTTTGGCATAGCCCTGCAGGCGAAAGAAATACTGACCCGGGTGACAGGCAAAGACGCCTACGGCACGCATGCCTACATGCCGCCGGAACAGGTGCCAGGTGTGTCCAGTGTGCAGTCAGATATATACAGCTTAGGCATAACGATGTATGAGATGCTGTCCGGTGATGTTCCGTTCAAAGGCACCGATCTCATGGTTCAGAAACGCACAATGCTATATCGCCCGTTAAGGGAAGTAGACCCCAAGATCCCAAGGAATATCGATGAAATCATAAACAATTGCCTTCAAGTCAATAAAGAAAAACGGTATCATCTTATCAGCGAATTAGTCACAGATATAAGAAAAAATATATTTTAGTATAGGAATTTGAAAATCCTAAAGTTCCCGAAGGGAATAACTTATGTCTAAATTGAAGCTTGACCTTCACCCGATATACAATAACGGCGACAGACTAGAATCGGAACTTAACGGAATCCTGCATGAAGCCATAGACAAGAAAATCCGCACAGTTGAGATAATCCCGGGAAAGGGCAGCGGGGAATTAAAGAAAAAGGTTTTACATTTTTTGAATCAAAAAGATATAAGACAGCTTTATCATAGGTATGCTATCGATAATAAAAATTTCGGCAGGATCTTTGTACACTTTAAATTTTGATTTTGAATAAAACGCCAGGAATAAGTCGTCAGGCAACAGGCATAACTCTTTCTATCCGCTCCTCTAATCGGTCGGCTCTTCTTCTTTCTCCTGGACAGTTTGTGCAGGCTGCAAGGATGTTCCGGTTTCTGAAGGTAGGGCTGAGGCATTACTTTCAACTTTACCGCTTTGAGAGTTTAAGACCGGCACTTCTTCCTGCTCCTCTTCAAGTTCTTTCCTGTTGTAAAGCGATTCCATTTCTTTTTGATAATAATAATCCTTTGGTTCAGTGCCTTTAAGGTATGCCTCAAGGTATGCCCCGGGTGTTTTAGTTAACGCAAGAAGCCCTGTTTTTGGTTCTACTAGCGAGAAAACGATCCCGCTGTCAGGCGTCTTAAAATCAAGCACGGGCTTGTCTTTCAGCGCACCGTATATGAATTCTGCCCAGATAGGGGCTGCGACCTTGCCGCCGCTGTTTTTTTCTCCCAGGGTTATACTTTTATCATCATAACCTACCCATACTCCTGCCACTAATTGAGGCGTAAATCCCAGAAACCAGGCATCAGAAAAATCATTTGTTGTGCCTGTTTTTCCGGCCGCCGGCCGCCTTATCCATTTTGCCGCCTGTCCCGTACCGTTCTGTATGACGCCTTCCATCAAATGCGTCATAATAAAACATGTTTGCACGGAAAGAGCTTCTCTTTCCTGCGGTATGTTTTCTTCAAGGACTTTGCCCTGGTTATCTTCTACGCGCACTATGGCATACGGCTCCGTGAGAACTCCGTTGTTCGCAAAAACGCTTATGGCCCTGGTTATTTCCAAAAGCGTTACTTCGCTTGAACCTAACGCGAGTGAAAGAGTGTTCGTCAGCGGGCTTGTGATCCCAAGCCGCCTTGCATAGCCTATGGCCCTGTTTGGGCCTATCGTATCAAGTATTTGTATAGAACACATGTTCATAGACCTTTCAAGAGCACGGCGTAAAGTGACTTTTCCGTTATATTTGTATTTATAGTTCGCAGGTGACCAGACTTTCATAGGGTCTTTAACCTGTTCTTCTGGCAGGGTTGCAAGATAATCCGTAGTGCGTGAAACCAGCCTCCAGTTCCTGCCGTCGTTTACATAAACTAAAGGAGAGTCATCTATGATCGAAGTAGGGGTAAAACCGTTTTCCAAGGCTGCGGTGTAAATAATGGGTTTAAATACAGACCCGGGCTGTCTTTTTGCCTGAAGGGCTCTGTTAAATTGAGATTCCCTGAAATTACGGCCGCCTACAAGGGCCCTGATCCCGCCTGTTTTTGGGTCTATTGCAAGAAGAGCACATTGGACCTTTACTGGAGTGGATTTTTTTAAGATAAATTGTTCGAGCCTTTCCTGGTCAAACTGTGCTAAATATTTTGAGGTTGCTTCTTCAGCCGCAAGCTGAGCTTTTATGTCAAGGGTCGTATAAATGGACAAACCGCCGCTGTAAAGCAGTTTCCCGTACTTGGGTTCCAGGAGCACCCTGATATATTCCACGAAATAGGGCGCTATAGCCGGTGAATTAGGTATCCTGTTGTTTATCAACGGGTATTCGTTCGCGGCTTTTTCCTGTTCTTCGGTAATTTGTTTTAGGTCTTTCATTCTTTTTAGCACGACAGACCTTCTCTGCAAAGCCCTTTCATAGTTTTTAAAAGGTGAATAATAATTCGGAGCCCTTACAAGCCCGGATAGAAGGGCGCATTCCGCAAGGTTTAAATCTGATATTTCCTTGTTAAAGTAAACTTTTGCGGCTGCTTTTGCGCCGTAGCCTCCGGAGCCGAAATATATCTGATTTAAATATAACTGTAATATTTCTGATTTGGTAAAGTGATACTCTAACTGCAGGGTCAAGATCAATTCTTTAAGTTTACGGGAAAACGTCCTTTCCGGGGTGAGGAAAACTATCTTTGCAAGCTGCTGAGTGATAGTTGAGCCGCCCTGGGCGACCTTTCGTTTTATTATGTTATTTACTGCGGCACGCAAAATGCCTTTTAAAGAAATACCCCAGTGGTGAAAAAACTTATCGTCTTCTATGGACAGCAGTGCATTCTGGAGGTCTATAGGTATGTCTTTGAGCGGTATAAGCGCTCTTCTTTCCGTAAAAAGCTCAGTTACCGGCTGGCCGTTGATGTCATAGATTTTCGTAACGAGGTCAGGCGTATAATCTTCAAGGGAATAAATGGACGGGAGGTCCTTTATAATATACCTTATATAGGCAGTTGAGCTAAAAATAAAAGCCAGAGAGATTACTATAAAAGCTATTTTTTTTGGGCTCAGTTTATTGATAAAGTTTTTCATAATTATATGGATTTTCATTATATACTAAAAATAAGGCAATGTCAAAACAAGGCCAGTTCTAGGCAATTTATGCCTTTTGTTTGATAATTGTAGTTAATTATTATAAAATAAAAAAATGAACAGGTTCCTTAAGCTCAACAAACCTTCTAGTTTGGTAATCATGGTTTTTTCTTTGATTGTTTTATTTTATATGGCAAATTACTTGTATTTGTCGAAATACTTTAAAGGGATTATCTTGAATATCTATGCTCCGAACCTTAATGCGGTAATAGAATACTTTTATGGGAATATAAATTTAGCAGAGTTTTTAACTCCCAAAACTGATGGTTCTTATTCGCCGATGTATTTTTTTAACCTGCTAGGGCCGTTATATATCTTCGGAAAAAATTGGGTTTTAATGGTGCTAACCGTAAATACTTTTTATCTGTTAATGCTGTTGACGTTCACGTATCTTTTAGGAAAAGAAATCATGGATGAAAAGGCAGGGCTGATCGCCGCGGCCCTTGTATCATTATATCAAGCTACCTGGCTGGCTTACAGGTCGCTTTCCCTGGAATTTCCCTTAATTGGCATTACGGCTATGTCTGTCTACATCTTATATAAATCCAAATATTTTGAAAGTTTAAAGTTAAGCCTCCTGTTTGCTCTATCTTGCGCCTGGGGTATGTGGGTAAAAGATGTTTTCGGGGCGTTCATAATCGGGCCTATTTTTTACGGCTTTTACAAGGCGCTTGTTGCTGTAAGGAATAAAAGAGATGTTCAGCCGCTGCTCAATTTCCTTGTATTCGCAACTACTTTTTATATTGCCATTCACCCGTATTATTTTTCGGGGTTCTTGAAACTCAATAGCGATACTTTAGCCAGGCCGTTCAGCAAAACCAGTGCGTTCAGCCGGTATAGTTCTGAAAATATAAAATCTTTTATATATAGTTTCTGGGAAGTGCAGTTGGGTTTTCCTTTTTTTATTGTGTTCCTGGCAGGCATTTATTATTTTATCAAATTTACCCCTGCCAGAATGCACCTAGGGCTGGGACAGACCGGGCCGCAGCGTGGTTTTTTAACCGGATTTAGCGAAGCTATGGATATGAAAATAACGCTGTTTCTATGGGTAATAATCCCGAATTTAATAATATTATTAATATCTCATTGGAAAAATGCGAGGTATTTAATACCGCAGGTGTCTGCAGTGGCGGTAGTAAGCGCATATTTGATCAGGCGTATAATAGATAAAAAGCTTGGATTATTTATTTTTATCATTCTTGTCAGCTTCGGTATTTTCAGGTATTACTGGATAACTTACAATGACTATAATTTGTCTTTGGATAGCATAGTATCTAATGTGTCAGAAGCTAAAGCTATTTGTGAAACAGAAGACAATATAAGATTGTGCTTTACAGAAGAAATAGAAAAGATGAGGCTGAGCGGCATAAATAAAAATCGTTTTACCGTTAATATTGTAAATAAAAACGATTATTTTATTGACCTGAAAACGTTTTTGTGGTTCAATAACATCGATATCGCTTTGCTTGACCTGGACCTGAATGTTTTTTCCAGGAGTCATCCTGTGGAGGAATTGGCTAAAAATATTTTTGAATTTTTAGATAATTCTTATTTCTTGATAATTGATCCCGCTGACAAACCAAACCTGAATGACCTTGAAAGTATAAGGAATTTATATTTGTACGATCCTAAATCTTATAATACGTTTAACTGGATGGAATATAAATCCGTTGTTGAAAAGAAGCTGACTAAATTCAGACTAAGAAAAATACCATCAAAAATAACGCAGGGGCAGGCTATATATCTATATATAAAATGCTATAATTAATAACACTGCACTATTAGCTATTATGGAAACAGGCATAAAGATGATCCCGCGGCTTAACATACCTTTAAACAGCAGTACACTGAGTATTTCTATTCTGCTTGTTAATATTGTGATTATTTATCATTTAAGTAATCACGATTTAATGATAACAATAAATAAAGAGCAGGGTGAAGGCAGGATAGAGCATGCGGTAGAAATATGTAAGAAAGCGCTAACAGCTCATCCCGATGATTTTGGGCTGGCTGTAATGTTGGGAGAAATGTATTCTAAACAAGGTAAATATAAGGACGCATTCAATGAATTAGAAAAAGCCTTAAAGATGAGGCCTCGCAATGTCTGGGCATTAAAAGTATACGGGAATGTTTATGCTGGCATGAAAGATTATGACAGGGCAATGGATTATTATAACAAAGCCTTGAAAGAAAATATAGATGAAAAGGCGACAGCCTGGGTATATCATGACCTGGCGCAGCTGTATTTAATGAAAGGCGATAAAAAAAATGCGCTTAGATGCGAAAAGATGGCGTTAGGCTTAGCGCCTGATAATAAAGCCATAAAAAGCCAGGTCAGTGAAATGGGAAAATAATAAATCATATTCCTTTTTAAACGCATAAAATAAAAGGGACTAAGATATGAAAATACTTCTTGTCAATCCTCCGAATAATCTAAAAAAAGTTATAGGTGCCGGAACGTTTTTTGTCCCGGCTATAGAACCTTTAGGTTTATTATATATTGCAACCGTATGCAAGAATGCAGGGTATGAAATTTATGTTGTTGATGCCTATGCTGAAAATCTGGATAAAGATAATCTTACCAAAAGGATAGAACAAATAGCTCCGGATATAATAGGGTTTACTTCCTTTACATCCAACGGCGGGTTCCTCTATGAATACGGTAAATACTTAAAAACAAATTTTCCTGAATCCTTTATTATATTCGGAAATACGCATGCAAGTGTTTATGCAGAGCAGTATCTGAAAAACGGTTGTTGTGATGCAGTAGTCCATGGTGACGGTGAATTCGTATTCTTAGACCTGATCAAATATAAGGAAGGGGAAAAAAGGTTGGAAGCTATTGGTTCAGTTTCAATCCTAAATAAGGGCAAATATATAACTGCTTCAAGGCCTAGTGTGATAAAAGACCTGTCCTGTATTCCTATACCGGATAGGAGTCTTGTAAAAAGCGATCTCTACAGCCTGGGCAAAGTATCAAATATGAGGTTAGCCAGAGAGCCTAAGGGAAAGACCTCTAAGCATATGTTCACTTCCCGCGGGTGCTATAATAATTGTCATTACTGTACTGTGAACTATGGCGGTGTAATACGGTATAATACTGTTGAAAACTCTATTAGTGAAATGGAAGAATTGATGAATAGATATAATGCCGGTTATATTTTTTTTATGGATTCATTGTTTACTTCGAAAAAAGAAAGGGTGATCGAAATATGCAAGGAAATAAAAAAGAGGAATTTGAAGTTTAGGTGGGGTTGTGAAGCAGGCATAAGCTCAGGTATTGATGAAGAGTTAATCGAGAATATGGAAAGTGCCGGGTGCACTGACATGAATTTTGGCATAGAATCCGGCGTGCAAAGACTGCTAAACTGTGTAAATAAAAATATTAAACTTGAAGAAGTTAAGAAAATCATTGAATTGGTAAAAAAACGTTCAAAAATAAATGCTTCAGGTTTGTTCATTCTGGGTTTGCCCGGGGAAAGATATGAAGATTCCTTGGAAACGATTAGATTTGCAAAGGCCTTGCCTTTAGACATGGCGCAGTTCAGTATATTGACCCCATATCCCGGTTCTCCGCTTTTCAATGACCTGGCACGGAAAGGTGAAATTGATACAGGAATAAAAAAAGACGGGAGTATTGATGTTTCTGTCTGGGAAAGGTATTCGCTTTATATATCATATACTAAAAAAATCCCTATTTGGACTACAAAAGAGCAAACCGGGGAAGGCTTAAAATATCTTCAAAAAAAAGCCCTGAGAAGTTTCTATCTGCGGCCGCGTACATTCTGGAAACAGCTAAAAAGAATTGATATGATAGATATCTTTAAGATAACAAAAGTATTTATAAGCACTTTCTTGGCAAAGTAAGCGGCCTTCTATAGGGATTTGGCTGCTCTATTTGACCTTAGCAACTTTAATAAAGATGAATGAAAAATGTAAAATGGCTATAAGCTGGCTTGAAACAGGCAAGAGGTTTCTTGCAAAAGATTATATAAAAGCGATCAAGGCTTTTAAAAAAACGGTAAAAGAAAACAATAAGAACTTTCTTGAACAGGCGCATTTTGAACTTGGAAAAGCCTATCTGGTTCTCAAAAAATACGATCTGGCAAAGAGGCATCTCTTAGAAGCAAACCGCTTGAACGGGTCAAACGCCCAGGCCTCTATTCTTCTCGGGAAAGCATTTAAATTCCTCGGCGATTATAAAAGAGCGGTCAAATTTTTTGGAAACCTGCTCTGGCATAAAAAAGATGAATTCCTGCCTGAGGTGTATTCCGAGTTAGGCGAAACATACCTGCTTAAAAAAAACTATGATTTTGCAAAAAAGTATCTTTTAAAAGCAAAAAGGTTGAACGGTTCTAATTTGTTCTTAGAACTTTTCCTTGGAAAAACCTTCAAATATTTAGGAAAATATGAAAAGGCTGTTTGTCATTTAAAAAAAGCAATAGGGTTTAAAGCAGCTGCCGGCTGCCCGGAAAAGGAGTTAGCTGAAATATATGATAAGCTTGGAGAAACCGGCCTGTCAATAAAATATTTAGAAAGGCACTCCAGGCTAACTGATAACCTGACCGGGAAAAACGAAGCCAGTGCTGAGCTTAGCAGAAAAAAGATACGGGAAATACAACGGCTTAATTATGAAGGTAAAATAAAACAAGTCCTTAAAAAAGCCAGGGCCCTTAATAAATCTGTTTCTAAGGGTTGCCCGGTTCTCAGTAATATCATCAAATCAGAAGCTGAAATAGCAAAGAGAAAAATTAAATTATCATCAAAAGTAAGGAATTTAGATGTGGTGTTAACCAACAGGTGCAATCTAAGATGCGTAATGTGCGAAAGGAAGGATGAAAAAAAATGGGACTTGCCAAAGAAAACGATAAAAGCTATTGAAAAAATAACCCCTTACCTGGAAAGGGTCTCCTGGCAGGGCGGAGAGGTCTTTTTATACAAGGGTTTTGAGGGCCTGCTTGAGCAGTTCGGAAAATGTAAAGTAAAACAGGTCGTTTTTACGAACGGCATGTTGTTGACGAAACGACTGATGCTTGAGCTGATAAAATATAATGTAGACATGATTTTTTCCCTGGATGGAGCTACGAAAAAAGTGTATGAAAACATAAGGTGCGGGGCAAACTTTGACGTTCTAACAAAGAAATTAAAGTTATTTAAAGATTTAAGAGAAAAAATAAACCCTAATTTAGGGGTGCATCTTAATGTCGTTGTAATGAAAAAGAATTACCGGCAACTTAATAAATTCGTGGATTTTGCAAAAAAATACGGGTTTACTTCTCTGGCTTTTATGCCTGTTTATTGTAAAAGCGAGCTTTTAAGTGAAAGGCTTGGAATAGGTTCCGGTGCCCAGATAAGAAAATATTTAAAAAAGAGTTTTGAAAAAATAGGGAGAAAGGCAAAAAACTGCGGCATAAAATTTGAACAATGGGTCTTGCCGGATAACGCCTTAAGAAAGGGCGAGAGGCCAGATATAAAGAGAGTTGTAAACGGGCAGAGAAACCCGGATAAAAACAAACTTTTTTGCCATATTCCATGGCTATCTTTATTTATTGATTTAGAGGGTAGGATAAAACCGGGTTGTTTCTGCGGGCATTATATCGGGAATATAAAATATGATAATATTGATAAAATATGGAACGGCAAAAGAATGTTAAGTTACAGAAAAAAGCTGCTTTCCGGAAATATTAAAGATTTCTGCAACCCTGATTGCCTCAAGAGGGTTATACCTGAAATAAACCTGAAATATGTTGTTTAAAATCCCGCTGCAGCAGAATCCCGCAAGGCTGGAGAGGTGTTCCACTTGATTTGGTTGATTAAATTTGATACTATAAAACTTCAATTCAAGAAACTCTAGAAAAACCGTAATTAACCTTCTCTGAGGAGAACAAAAAATGCAAGCAGTGATAATGGCTGGCGGTTTTGGCACGAGGCTCAGGCCTCTAAGTTTTAATATTCCCAAACCCATGGTTCCCATGGCAAACAGCCCGATGCTTTACCATATAATAAAACTATTAAAGTCACATGGTTTTATGAACAACGTTATGATGCTCTATTATCAGCCAGAAGTCATAACAGGTTATTTCGGGGACGGTTCAAAGTTCGGGGTTAATATAAAATATTTAAAGCCTGAAATGGACCTCGGTACGGCCGGAAGCGTAAGGTTTGCAAAAGACAGCCTGAAAGAAGACACGTTCCTTGTTATTTCCGGTGACCTTCTCACTGATTTTGACCTTGGCAAAGCGGTCGAATTCCACAATAAGAAAAAAGCTCTAGCCACAATGGTACTGACCCGCGTTGCCAACCCGCTCCAGTACGGGGTCGTAATAACAGAAGAGGACGGCAAGATCGAGCGGTTTTTGGAAAAACCTTCCTGGGGCGAGGTTTTTTCCGACACCATCAACACAGGTATCTATGTGCTTGACCAGAAAGTATTTGATTTCATTCCAAAAGACCAGCCCTTTGATTTTTCAAAGGACCTTTTTCCGGCGTTACTAAAAGAAACAAAAAAACTCTACGGCTATATCGCGGAAGGGTACTGGAAAGATGTTGGGACCCTTGAAGAATACCGCTTGAGTCATTATGATATTCTTGACGGCAAAATAAAAGTTGCTTTGGGCGGGCATGCCAAAAAAATAGGAGACAAGGAGATAGTGGTCGGAGAAGGGACCGCAATCGATGAGGACGTGGATTTTGACGGCCAGGTGATAATAGGCAACAACTGCACTATTGAAAAAGGCGCAAAGATAAACCGTTCTGTTATAGGTTCCGGTGTTACGATTCATGCAGGTGCCCAGATCATAGGTTCTGTAGTCTGGGATGGTGTCGAGCTTGGAAGGGATTCAAAGCTTAGGGAAGCTGTTATAGGCAATAAAACAAAAATAGGGGATAAAGCCGCGGTCCAGATAGGAACGGTGATATCGGATGAATGTGTGATAGGCCCCGGGGCGCTTGTAAGGCAGAACATAAAGATATGGCCGCATAAGACGATAGAGGAAGAGTCCATAGTCTCAACAAGCCTTGTGTGGGGAGAAAAATGGAACAGGACGCTTTTTAGCGCTTACGGCATTACCGGCCTCGGGAATATAGAAATTACACCTGAATTTGCCACTAAGGTAGGAGCCGCCTACGGTGCATACCTTGGAAAAGGAGCTTATGTTGTAACTTCCCGCGATGCGCATCCTGCGTCAAGGATGATAAAAAGAACGATGATATCCGGGCTTTTATCTGCAGGGGTGAGGGTAGGAGACCTGCGTACAACTCCGATACCTGTTATCCGGTATGAGATGGGCAAAGAAGGCGAAGCCGGAGGTATACATGTAAGGCAATCCCCGTTTGATCCAAGGCTGATAGATATAAAGTTTTTTGATTCCGGCGGCGGGGATATCTCGATAAAGCAGGAAAAAGCGATAGAACAGCTTTTTTTAAGGGAAGATTTTAAAAGGGCGCTCCTTGACGAAGTAGGCGAGATCACGGTCTCACCCAGGGCTCTGGAATATTATAAATCAGGGTTTTTGAAAGCCGTCGATAAAGAAATGATACGCTCGGCTGATTTTAAGGTCGTTATAGATTACGCCTATTCAAGCGCCTCGATGATATTCCCGACTATATTGGGAGACCTGGGGCTTGAAGTCGTGGCTTTGAACGCACATCTTAACCCCCGTAAAATTACAAAAAGCGTGGAAGACTTTAAGCATTCGCTTGAACAGCTTTCAACTATCACGACTACTTTAAAGGCGGATATCGGGTTTTTGATAGATACCGGAGCAGAAAAAGTATTTATCGTTGATGAAAAAGGCAAGGTGCTTCCTGACGATTTGTCTCTGGTGGCGGTCAGTGAACTTGTGATGCGGACTTACAAAAGAGGCAACCTGGCTGTGCCGGTGCATGTGTCAGGTGTTGTAGATCAGCTGGCATACCATCATAAGGTCAAGGTCCTGCGCACAGGCACGAGCCCCAGGCAGATAGTAGAGGGAGCAAAGGAAAAAAGCCTGGTTTTGGTGGGAGATTGTTCTGGAGGGTTCATTTTCCCTGAGTTTGAACCTGCGTTTGACGCCATGTATACGATAGGCAAAATATTGGAAATGCTTGCAAAAGCAAAAACTTCTATAAGTAAACTGGTAAATGAAATACCGCCTTTTAAAGTGCATCATAAAAAACTTTCCTGCCCCTGGGACAAAAAGGGCCAGACCATGCGTTATGCCATCGAAGAGACCAAAGGCAAAAAATCTGAGCTGATTGACGGTGTAAAGCTATTTTCTAACGGCGGCTGGGTCTTGCTCCTGCCTGATGCGGACGAAGCCTATTTTCATGTTTGGGCCGAATCAGGGGATGACGAGAAAGCAAAAGAGCTCCTGAGGGAATACTCTGAAAAAGTAAAGAAATGGCAAAAATAGACAGCAGACCACAGACGACAGACCACAGACTAAAACCGAATCTTTTAAGGTTTTTCTGTAGTCTGCAGTCTGGTCTGAAGTCTAATTAAAGAGGCAGTATGATTAAATTTGGTACAAGCGGCTGGAGGGGGATAATTGCCGACGATTTTACGTTTGCTAACGTGCGCCTCGTTACCCAATCGATCTGTGAGTACATAAAATCCAATAAAAGCAAAGATAATATCAGGCCTGCGGTCATAATAGGCTATGACACCAGGTTTTTATCCGAAAACTTCGCGAAAGCTTCAGCGCAGGTGTTAGCCGGAAACGGCCTAAAGGCGCTTCTTTGTAAACGGGACACACCTACTCCGGTGCTGGCTTTTGAAATAATACGGCAAGGGCTTTCCGGCGGGATAAACTTTACCGCAAGCCATAACCCGTACCAGTATAACGGTTTAAAGTTCTCTCCTTCCTGGGGAGGGCCTGCGCTGCCTCATACAACAAAAGCCATAGAAGAAAAATGCAACACTTTGACAATTGACGATATCAAAGAAACCGATCCGGTCCTTGCAAAAAAGCAGGGCTTATATAAAGAGATTGACCCAAAGGCGCTGTATTTAAAGCGGTTAAAAGAATTGGTGGATTTTAAGGCGATAAAGCGCGCAAACCTTAAGGTCTTGACGGATGTCCTTTACGGTACGGGTATTGGTTATCTCGATGAGGCTCTTGACGAGGCCGGCGTAAAGCAAAAAGTTTTTCATAACAAGAGGGACGTCCTCTTTGGAGGGGGTGCTCCTGAACCGAACGTTAAGAACCTTGAATATCTCTTTGATGTTATGAAAAAGGAATCGTGCCATCTGGGGCTTGCCACTGACGGCGATGGAGACCGTTTCGGTATACTTGATTCAAACGGAAGCTTCATTAACCCGAATCAGGCCATCTCTCTTCTTTTGTACCATCTGGTACGGAGCAGGAAATGGAAGGGTGTTGTTGCAAGAAGCGTTATGACAACCCACTTGATAGATAAGATCGCAGGTTATTTCGGTTTGGAAGTCAAAGAGACCCCAGTAGGTTTTAAATATATAGGCGAGGTGATGGTAAATAACCCTGAAGATTTTATAATCGGCGGAGAAGAGTCCGGCGGGCTTACTATAAGGTCGCATATCCCTGAAAAAGACGGTATACTTGCATGCCTGCTAGCCAGTGAAATGGTAAGCATGAGTAAAAAGCCTTTAAAGAAGACTATGGATGAGATATTTAAACTTGTAGGAAGCACTTATTCTGACAGGGTCAATTTCCATTTATCTTTTGAAGAGATAGAAAATTTTAAAATGCGTTTGACTAAAAAATTACCGGATAAAATATCAGGGATAAAGGTTAAATGCGTCGTCACTCTGGACGGTTATAAATTTATACTTGAAGACGGTTCCTGGCTGGGAATGCGTTTTTCAGGGACCGAACCGGTAGTCAGGCTTTATATAGAAGCAGATTCGATTGCTAAACTAAAAAAATTGACAGCCGGCGGGAAGAAATTTATCAGGCCGGAAATTGGAAATGCAAATTGCAAAATTAGCATTTCAAAATGATTTTCATTTTTGCATTGGTAAATGCTAAATGAAAAATGATAAATTTGCAATCAAAGGGGTGTTGTTTGAGCTTAACTATTGAAAAATTCAAATACCTTTTGGAGGCGAACCAGAAACTTTCTTCGACGCTTGATCTGCCTGGTTTATTAAGGCATATAATGAAACTGGCTACGGATATGGTTGAAGCAGAGACTTCCTCGATACTCCTTTACGACAGGAAGAACGATGAACTGGTGTTCGACCTGGCTTTAACCGAGAAAGAATCCAGATTAAAAGAGGTCCGCTTAAAAATAGGAGAGGGGATAGCTGGCTGGGTAGCAAAAGAAAAAAAATCAAAGATAGCCAACAACCTGCCGGGTGAATCCCATTGGACAGCTAAAACAGATGATAAAATAGATTTTAAGACAAGGTCCATCCTGGCGGTCCCGTTACTATATAAAGAAGTCCTTCTTGGAGTAGTAGAAGCTATAAATAAAAAGAACGGAGAGTTTATTCCGGAAGACGCAGCGGTCCTTGAAGCTTTTGCTGCCCAGGCAGCTGTTTCAATAGAAAATGCAAAATTGTTCGCTAATTTGACCGAAGAAAAAGAAAAGATAGAGGCGATGTTCTCGCAGATGTCGGATGGTGCGATTTTTTTTGCTGTAAACGGCCAGAAATTGTTAGTGAACCAGAAGGCGGATAACCTTATAGGCCTGGAAAATACAGGAAAGCGTTATATTCTTGATATTTTTGCAGATTTTACCGTAACGCCCTCGATCAGCGAAATATTAAAATCGGATCAAAAATCAACTTCGGCTGAATTTTTACGTTCGATAGGGAAGCCTCTTTATTTGTCCGGCACTTTCAATAAAATAATGGATCATAACGGAAATATGAACGGTATTCTGCTTGTTTTTAATGATGTAACGGTCGAAAGAAAAGAGACGATGTTGAAAAGGGATTTCATATCTCTGGTAAGCCATAAGTTAAGGACCCCGCTTGTCGCAATCATAGGCTATTGCCCGCTGCTCTTACAGGATAAAAATCTGAATGATTTCCACAAAAAGGCGGTATCAAGCATACAGAGGCAGGGGAATCATCTTGCAAGACTTGTTGATAAACTCATTAACTTCACCTTGATTGAAAACGATAGCTTAAATCTTTTAAAAATGGTTTACAGCTTCAAATTGGTGGCAGAAAAAGCGGTTTCCAATCTTAAAGAATATATCGAACAAGAGTCGGCTGACGTTACGATAAATGAGGATGTCGGCCTGATGCCGGACTTAAAAATGGATGCAGATAAAATTGAGGCAGTAATAAGGAATTTGACAGAGAATGCCATAAAATTCAATGGCAAGGCCGATAAAAAAGTTGAAGTTAAGGCTTATGAAAACGCCGGTTTTTTCGGCCTTGCAATAAAGGATAACGGCCCTGGAATACCTTCTGAAGAAAGGACGAAGATATTTGATAAATTTTACCAGATAGAAGAAAATTTTACCGGGCAGGTGGAGGGTGCGGGTCTCGGGCTTAATTTTGTGAAAAAGATTATAGAAGCTCATGGTGGAAAAGTAGGAGTTGACAGCCAGATAGGGAACGGCTCAACGTTTTACTTTTTATTGCCGAAAGAATGAAAAAACCAGCGATAAGCTATAAGCTGTAAGAATTAAGTAAAAATCAAGTTTTTTCTTACAACTTACCGCTTACAACTTAGAGCTGAAGTTATGGGAGGTTAGCATGTACAGGTTTTTTGCAGTGTTGGTGTTTGGTGCGGTATTAGTGGGAATGTCTGGATGCTCAAGCATGCCAAAGGTTTCAAGGACGGATGCTTCGGAACAGATTGATGTCAGCGGCGAGTGGAATGATACCGATTCCCAGCTGGTTTCGGCTGAAATGATAGGTGATGTGCTGGCGAGGCCCTGGATAGGAGAGTTTAGTGCTAAGAAAAACGAGAAGCCGCGCGTAATAGTCGGCGCAGTCTTAAATAAAAGCCATGAACACATAAATACTGAAACGTTCGTTGCTGACCTTGAAAGGGAAGTGACTAACTCGGGAAAAGTTAAATTCGTAGCATCGAAGGAACAGCGGAATGAAATAAGGGATGAAAGGATGGACCAGGCGCAGAATGCAAGCATGAAGACCGCCAAAAACATGGGGCAGGAATACGGCGCAGATTTTATGCTGAAAGGGCAGATAAATACCATAATGGACGAAGCCGGAAAGGTCTCTCTTAAATACTATCAGGTTGAATTGGAATTGATAGATATGGAAACAAATGAGAAAGTCTGGATAGGGCAAAAGAAGATAAAAAAGGTTGTGAAAAGAGCTAAATCGAAGTTCTAAGAATAGAAACAAATTCCAAATTATAAGAGACAATAACCAAATAATAACCCATAACCAAGAAACAATAACCAACCATGAATTCAAATATTGAAATTTGATATTGGTTATTGAGATTTGTTTAGTACTTGTTTCTTGGTCCTTGGGATTTATTTGATATTTTGTCATCGGAGTTTTTAACTATGAAACAAATATGTTTTCGCAGATTATTCTATTTTATCCTGGTTCCTGTTTTGCTTGCCGGTTGTGCTACGACTACGAATTATTATGACAATTTAAACAAACTCCTTACCCAAGGGAAGTTTTCTGACGCCGTGGCTCTGAACGAAGGTTCAAAGGATGATATATACGGCAAAAAGAATGCGCTCCTGTACTATCTAGACCGCGGTATGCTTCTGCATTACAACGGGAACTACACGGAAAGCAGTCTGTCTTTTGAAAAAGCCAAGAAATACAGCGAAGAATATTTTACTAAAAGCATAACCACTGAAGCTTCGACCTTGCTTATAAGCGATAATATGAGGCCGTACTACGGCGAAGATTTCGAGCAGGCCCTGGTCCGTGTTTTTTGTGCCATAAATTATATTTTCTTAAACCAGGAGGATGACGCTTTGGTCGAAGCAAGGCAGGTTGACCAGTTCTTAAAAACATTAAAAGTAAATTACGGATTCAAGGACGTTTATACCGAAGATGCTTTTGTGAGGTATCTTATGGGTATGCTCTATGAAAACAAAGGGGAAATAAACGATGCTTTCATTTCATACAGGCAAGCGCTCGATGCATATAAATACTATGTAAAAAACTACGGGGTATCTACGCCGAAAGAACTTGTATATGATGCCCTGAAGACGGCAAAGAAGCTCGGTTTTAGCGATGAAATAAGAGAAATCGAACAGGAATATCAATTAAAGCAGAAGGACACTGCTAGTGCCGGAGGCGAACTGGTGGTGATCCATTATAACGGTTTGTGCCCGGTCAAAATAGACCACTTTTTTGAAATAAGTTTTGGAAAAGGCTGGGTTTATGTTGAAAATATGGACGTAAAAGGCGAAGAAGAACAGCAGGTTGAACAGGCACGGGCTATCGTCAATTCGATAGCGTCGGACGAACAGATACGGCTTGCTTTCCCGAAATATGTGCGTGAGAACTATGCTGTACAGAATTTAGGAGTAAAGGTAACGGCTTTAAACGGCCTTTCAAGCACAGGTGTCATGGCCGAAGATATAGGCGCAATAGCGATCAAAGGGTTGGAAGACAGAATCAACAGGATAAGAGCAAAAACTATCGCCCGCGGGGTCATAAAGTTCGTTCTTGCACAAAAGGTCACGAGTAAAGTAAAAGAATCAAGCGGTGAAGTCTCGGCCTGGTTTGCCAAAACACTGCTCAAAACCGTTTCAGCCGCAACAGAAGCTTCTGACAAACGCTCCTGGCGGTCCTTGCCTGACAAGATAAACCTGGCAAGGATATCTTTACCCGAAGGCACGCATTCGGTAGAAGTAAAATTCTATGATAAGTCGAACAATGAAGTAAAAAACCAGGTCTTGAACAACATAAAAATTGTAAAAGGAAAAAAAACATTTGTTGCTTTAAGAACTGCAAACTAATAACATAAGCGTTTAGCGTATAGCGTAGAGCGGATAGAACTTCAAAGTCTTTTTTCTATACGCTAAACGCTATACGCTCTACGCTAGAAAAGGCCAATATGTTAGACAAGCTAAAAAAACTAATTCTTCTGGTCGGATTTTTGATAATAGCTGCAACATCTATATATGCCGCTAAGCGACCTGACTGGATTTTAGGCAAGAGCAAGGATTACCCTGAAAGCAAATTCTTAACAGGTGTGGGTGTAGGCTCTAATTTAGACTTGGCTCGCTCAAGCGCCAGGGCTGAGATCGCAAAGATATTCCATGTAGCGATATCTCAGGTTTCAAGCCAGGTGCAGAAAGAAGAAACAAAAATAAAAGGCAATAACCCTGATTCTGTTTCTTCTCAGAAGACTGAGATCCAGACAAATTCGTCTACAAATGATGTGCTTGAAGGCGTCTCTATAGCAGATACCTGGTTCGATAAAAAGAATAAGCAATACTATGCTTTAGCTGTTTTAGAAAAGATGAAATTGTCGGCTATTTTATCAAGTCAAATAGCAGAACTTGAGCAAACGATACAGGCTAAGCTCCAGCTGGTAAATAGAGATGAATCTCCTGTTGATAAAATACGGGCTTTATCTATGGCAATAAAGGCTAATACAAAGATAAACGAACTAACCGGCAAAAAAAGAATAGCGGATGCCGCATCTGCAATGCCGGACATCAGCGATACTTCTGTTGCACAGCTTGAGAAAATGAGGCAGGAAGAAGCGCAAAAAGTGATTTTCGTGGTTTTAGATGAAAGCATTAAAGAGTATAAGTTAAGGGCTGTGGCCAACAAAACTATTACTGGTCTTGGTTTTAAGGTAAGCACTGCCTTGCCCAAAACCGGTGAAAATTTTAAAAATATGATTATCATAAGGTGTAAATTGGATTTAAAACCTCAATCTAGAAACCTCAAAGGCTGGAAATTTTACAGCTGGGAATCGACATTTGATATGTTCGACGGTTCTTTAAATGGCAAATTACTTTCGTCCGTTTCGCCAAAAGGCGATGCTTCAGGCCTAAACGATGAGACCGCACAAGAAAAAGCCCTTAATAACGCCAGGACCGAATCAGAGGTTTCTATTAAAGACATGATAAGCAGGTATTTTTTTGAAGAACAATAAAACCAGTAATAAGGGCTAAGGTGTAAGGGATAAGTAAGAAGCAAGATTTTTCTTACCCCTTACCCCTGAAGTAAATAAGGAAGTTTACAAATTAGAAGGGTTCAGAGAATCCCGCCGAGAGGAGGGTAAGTTCCGCCCAAAAGGCGGAACGCGACATAAAGGAGGGTGTATGAGAAAGGTTTTGTACGTGTTTCTGGCAGTATGCTTTGGTTTCTTGATCGGGTGTGCAGGTGTTGCCAAAAAGCCCGATTGGATACTCAAAGGAAGTGGTGCATTTCCAAAAGACAAAAAAGTGTTGTACGGGGTCGGTATCGCTGAAGGCATTAAATCTGAGGCACTGCGAAGAACTACTTCAGATAACAGGGCTATTGCGGAAATTTCAAAACAGCTTTCAACCATGTCTACTTCTTTGATGCGCGATTATATGAGCTCTGCCAGCGTGCCGGAGCAGGAAAAAACGAGCGGGGAGCAGTATGTGGAAAGCACTATAAAGACTTTTACTTCAAATACGTTATCCGGCGTAAAAATAATGGACCGCTGGGAAAATGGGAAAACCATGTACAGCCTTGCTGCTTTGAACCTTGAAGACCTTAAAACTATGACCGACCAGATAAAAGAGCTAAGCCAGCAGGTAAAAGACTACATTAAGGCAAATGCAGAAAAAGCATTTGATAAACTCGAATTGGAGCAGGAGAAAAGGGGGAAATAAGAGTATTAATTTTAGTATTGTTACTGGATTTTTCTATATGAATTATCAGGATAGAAATCTCATACCCTTAATATATGATTTAAAAGAGTGGTGGTATAAAAAATGCTGCCACTCTTTTTATCATATTTCACAGAAACCTATAGCACTATACATAGTTTCATATTTTGTTCTTTTATTGATAAATCATTATATTGAAAAAGACTTATATTACCTATATATAAGTAAATTTGTTAATAATAAATTTCAATAGCATATATCAATAAAAAGATTGACAAATATAATCAATATAGTTATAATTATATAGGAAACATGAAGTATACAGCACAATCTACCTTTTTATTTAAAAAATGAATAAAAATACTCTAAATATCAAATCAAATAGAGTTGAAAATTTACTCCTATATACAGATTTTATTGTAGGAATTCCGCTACAAATAGTTATTAAATTTTCAATATTTATTTTATTTTCATTAGTTACATATAGTGTTGCTTTTGCTGTTTCTGCAGGTAGTACCGGGGGTGAGTTTCTAAAGATAAATCCTGATCCGGAAGTAGTATCAATGGGTGATGGCTCTGTGGGAGCATACATGGAACAGCCTAGTGTAATGCTGGTTAATCCAGCTGGCCTGTTAGGAGTTGACCGGTCAAAGCTGTCCATTAACCATATAATTTATGTAGAAGGGATCAGATATACATATACAGGTTTTGCTATGCCGCTTTCTTACGGCGGTGTTGGTTTTTCATTAAGTTATTTATCATACGGAGATATAGAAGGCCGCGATAAGGATTTTAATCTTGTCGGTGTGTCGCAAAGCAACGATATTTTATTTACTGCAAGTTACTGTTTGCCTATAAAACAAACTATACCTGTCGTAAAAGAATACGGTTCAGTGGGCATGAACTTCAAGTTCGTACGCAGTACTTTAGCGGATTTTTCGGCGGAAGCGATAGCTGTTGATGTAGGCGGCATATACAGGGTAAATTTGATAAAAGGCTTGACAGCAGGTATAGTGTATAAAAATCTGGGAAGCGGTTTGAAGTTCGTAAAGGAAACGAACGACCTTCCGCAAACGCTTGCCCTGGGCTTGAATTATAAAAAATATGAAGCAAAGAATTTAAATGTAGTTTTTGATGTGGGCATGCCGAACCAAGGGCCTATGAGTTTGTCTGCCGGGTGCAGTGTAGACCCGATTTATAACCTTTCTTTGAGAGCCGGGTATAAATTTATAGAAGATGCTTTTAATTCTGGTGTGAGAGCCGGGTTTGGCATTAATCTTGGCGGGGTCCAGATCGATTATGCTTTTACTCCTGCGGAGTATTTCTCGGCTATACACAATATAAGCGTAGCCATACCACTCGGGAACATATTTTCAAACGAGTTGGCATCGGAACACTACCTTAACACTCATTTTCAAGCAGCTATGGATTATTACCGTTCAGGCGATTATGTCTATGCAAAGCAGGCATTCCAGGAGATCCTTGAGGCCTATCCGGGCCATAAGCCTTCAAGGCAGTATCTGAATAAAGTAAATACCGCTCTGGACGAACTAAAGAAAAAACAGGAAGCCATCATAACAAAATATCTCCTGAAAGGAAAAGATGCTGTTAATGCTAAAGATTTTATAACTGCAAAGAGATATTTTACCCGCATATTGAACCTTGATGAGAACAATAAAGACGCTATGAGTAATCTAAAAGCTGTAGACGATACTCTCAAACTCGTCGAGGCTGAAAAGAACAGGCAGATGAATAAGGAAAAAATAGAAAAAGAATGGAAACTTGCTATCGGCCTTATCAACAAAGGAGATTATATCGCTGCAAAAGACAAACTTGATATTATGCTTAAGATCGACCCCGGAAACAAAGAAGCGGAAAAATATGTGTTGACCATAGAGAACAAGTTAAAACAGATAGCCGGTACGGAGGTCAGCAAGATATTCAGGCAGGCAACGGTCCTGTATTACAAAGGGAATTATGAAGCGGCGATAAAGTACTTTGAAGCAGTTATCCTGGCAGCTCCGGACAGGCTTGACGCAAAGGATTTCCTGGATAAGTGCAATGCCAAGATAAATGAGATGCTAGAGAAACAGAAAATAGAAAAGATAGCTCAGAAGCAGACTAAGGTAAAAGACCAGCTGGCAGAGGTATATAATACAGCTTTGAAATATTTTGAAAAGAATAAGTTTGAACAGGCTTTAAGCTATTTTTATGAAAGCCTGAAGATAGCTAATGATTACGAGTTTTCAGAAGAGGTAGGCAGGATCAAGAACTACATCGCAATGTCCAAGGTGTCTTTAGCAGAGCAATATTATAAAGAAGGTTTTTCAACCTATCAGAAAAATGATTTTGAGGAAGCCGCGAAGCTTTATAATCAGGCTTTGAGATATGACCCTGACAATGCGGCGGCAAAGACAGAACTTCAAAAGATATCCAAACAGCTGTCGCAGAGTTATTACGAGAAAGGAATGACATATTTCAGCCAGGGGGATATGGATAAGGCAAAAACGTATTTCCAGAAATCGCTCTTCTATGACCCAAAGATGAAGGAATCTTTAAGGGCTATAGAAAGAATAAAGTAAAAAAACAGTTGTAAGCGGTAAGGTATAAGTTATAAGTAACGACACGAGCACGGACAAAAATAGCAATAAGCGAACAACAGGATGCACTATACAAGAGCTTAAAATGAAAAAAACTTTATATTTATATTTATTTTTTATAATTTGCTTAACTGCAGTATATAAAGAAGCTTTCGCGGATGATACTCTGGTTATTCCAAATACTCCGGTTGCTGTTGCAAGTATATCTGATTGGAATCCCACGGACAAATATAATGTACGGATAAAGATATTAACGAATGGCAACAGCGGAAATACGTTATACCTGATACTGCGCCTGGACTTGGCCGGAGGAACAACTCTGCAAACCTGGACTCATCACAGCGACAGCGATGTGGTAGTAGACCCTGACCTTAACCCGAATTCTACGTATACTTATATGATAAAAGCGCGCCGTGCTTACGAATCGCCGTATTCGGCACCTTCATCTTCCACGACCGCTCCATCTCTGGTGCCTGATTCAAAATGGATCAGTGTAAGTACAACTACCATAACCTGGCAATGGGGCCAGGTGGCAGAAGCCACGTCCTATAAAGTGTATTCAAGCACACTCGGATTTTTGACAGCACAGGCCCCGTCTGGCGCAGGCCCTTACACATGGAAACAAACAGGCCTCATTCCGGGAAGTCTCTATTCTTTTTTAATCAGAGCGGCAAACCAATTCGGGCAGGGCCAGTATCTGACAACTATTACTACAAGCACCTATGCTCAAGTTCCGGGTACTCCTGAAGTAACTTCTTTTAATAATGTTGTGCATAGTACCAATAGCATATTTGTATCTTTTGGTAATTCGGCTAATTCGGCTATGACACAGTACTTGATAAAAACCCTGGCTAATTCGAATACTTATTATGTGCAGGCAGACGGCAAACTGGGCACAGGTAAGGTTTGGCAGACTTATTCCCAGTGGGGTGCAGATACTTACCGTGGATACGGTGCAAAAGGCATATTGGTAAATTATCTGGATCCAGGAACAAATTATCGTTTCACGGTAAAGGCAAGGAATTCTTATAACATAGAGACTAATTATTCCGCGCAGGTAAGTACTGATACCAGGACTCAATATCCTGACCCGGTCTTGATAGATGTTACAACAGATACTATAAAAGTTATGATAGATGTACATAAAAATTATATAAATAATACTTACAACACGTATTGTTTTAAAATTAAACCGCACGGACAAAACACTAAATATCTTAATGCAAACGGCACTTTAGGTGATTCAGAAGTGTGGTACACGACCAAAACCTGGGGCGGGTGTATGGTAGACGGTGTGGTCCAAGGCGCTTCAACCGGTACGGTGATCCGCCTTCCGCTGCCTGCCAACAGATATTACACTGTCACTCTCGGTGCAAAAACAAAGAATGTATTAACCAGCAACTATCTTCTGGGTTTTTCCACTTTTACGCGGCCTTTCCAACCTAATATCTCATTACAGTCCGTTACAACAGGGGCCATTAATTTAGGTTTCAGTAATTTATATACTATGAATAGCAGTAGTTTTACAAAATATTACGTAAAAGCTGTTCTTGCGGACGGCACTACGCAGTATTTACAGCAGAACCAGACTTTGGCCTCAGCTCTCTTCTTGCAGACAACGACCCAATGGGTAAACAATCAATGGAATAATAATATTAAACTACAATCTCTTGTTTCTAATATGGGATTTAATATACAAGTAGCAGCGCAGAACGGGTTTGGCATGCCGGAAAATTCTATAAATATTTCAACCTGGACGTTATTGGCAAGGCCGGCGGTTCCTCATGCGTATGCAGGATGGGATCCTAATAATCATAACTCTATACAGGTTGATATTAATACAAATGATCCCAATTCAGTATTTACAAAGTACGCAATAATCAGGGATGACGGAAGCAACAATTATTTCAAAGGGGACGGTTCTTTAAGTGCTAATTTTACAGATGCAAAGTTTTACACAAGGCAGGAATGGATAACTGCCGGCCGTAATATCCTGAATTTTATTAATACCACTAACCAGCCCTATACATTTAAATTGCAGGCTTGGTCTGATGCTCAACAATCACACACTAAGGACCCTTATTTTATTTCAAGTTCTACTCAGGTCCATTCATCGCCCCAGCAACCCGGTTTCGCACCGTCTTTATCAGTTATTAATAATAACTACATCAGAATAGCCTGGGCTCCCACCGCTGATGCAAGTTATATGGCTATATACTACAGTACCAAAAACTACAGCCCTTATTATATTGATGGTTTCAACAGCCTGCATTATATAAATCGGGCTGCAAACCAGTCTATTCCAGAACTTGATTACTACAATTACCATATAAACGGTTCAACTCCTTTACCTGTAAACGATTTTTCTTTACAAACCTATACTAGTTCAATTACGATTAACTGGCAAAGCATTGCCAATCCTGCCGCCTCACCTATTTTATACTTCGCTATAAAAGGAGTAAACAGTGAAGGAGCTGAAGGGCAGCCAAGTGAACTGTCAAGCGAAGTCAACGTGCAACCCTTAATAAACGGCTATAAGATATATGCAGACACTTTTTCGAGGGTTATTACGGATATAAATGATCTTACTTCCACCTTTGCAGGACTTTTACCGAATAAAAAATATACCTATAAGTTAAGCGCCTTAACTACCCAGAATTTAGAAAGTGCTCCTGTAACTTTCTCCACCTATACCTTTGCGGCGGCTGTAACTAATCTTAAATCTAAAACTAACTGGAATCCTGATCTAAAGTTTTTTAACACTATTACCTATGATTTGAATAATAATCCTGTAAATACGGAATTTGCTGTACAGGCGGATAATTTGATGTGGCTTGACGGAACTGGAAATGCCGGTTCCTTGGCCCCTGTCTGGTTGTCATCGACAAGCTGGCAGCACAACTATTTAAAAGTTTCTACTTCGTACAGATATAATGTGTATGTGCGGAACGCCTATCATATTATTACTTCAAGCAGTGCAGTTGTAAACCAAAAAACATTAAAATTTGCAATCCCTGTTTTAAGTGCCATAAGGTGCAAATATTCACCGGCTGATACAAGGCCTGTAAAAAACGGAGGGAGCAGTAATTCAAGCACACCCTCCTTCAGCTGGGATGTCCTTTATACTAGTTTCCCTATCACGAGCTATTTCCTATCCTGGAGCACGGCCCCTGCTGCAACGCCTAATATTTCAGTAAGCACAGCTAATACCTGCTTTAACCCGGTAATAGTCTTTGAACCGAATGACCAAAAACAGTATTACTTAAAGGTTATGGCTCAGGATAATCAAAATCAATGGTCAGATATCACAAGCTTCAATTATTATTTTTGCGATGACCGGACTCCATTTTCCATACCCCAGCAGATAAATATCGGTGGCGTGCCTTTTAACGGTTTGGATTACGGTGTTCCTCTGTCTGCCCAAATAAAACTGGATTTTAAAAAAGTTATATCAACGGACACCCTGCCTAACAATATATATTTCCAGGCCCTAAGTAATGAAACTGAGGACGCTATATCTCAAAAGCTGGACCCTGCGCTGAGTTTTGACACTACCATAACGACTGCAACTTTTGTAACTTTAAGCACGAATTTTACGTCTAACTGGACCTATGACCTTGTAATATCTACAAGCGTGAGGGATCGTGCCTGGAACGTGCTGGATACCGAATATAGAAAGCGGTTCAGGGCTATAATAGCCAAGGATGCCCAGGTCACTAACAGGGTAAGCATACTAAAAACTCTAGGCGAGAAAGCAACTGTGGCCATAGCACCTGGTTCACTGCCTCAAGATGCCTATATTTTAATGAATGGAAATCCGGATACCAACCCGCAAAAAGTATCAAAATCGATATTCGATAAAGCTCAATCCAAGATTAATGACAAGAATAGGCCAAGCTGGTATGTGGAAACAAATATGTATGACTCTAATTACCAGCAGATCTTTAGCAGCCAGACCCTTCTTTCTCCTGTACCTCTTACAATGACATACCTTGATAATGACAATAACGGTATGGTAGACGGAACATGCTTAAGGGTGGATTCTCTAAGCCTTTGGTGGCTTGATGAGGCAAAGCAATTATGGAGTAAAGTCCCGTCAACAATAGATAAGTCAAACAAGATAGTTACGGCAAGGGTCAGCCACTTAAGTGTATACGCTCTATTTGGAGCGCTCAACCTTTCGGTAGATGATGTTATAGTGGCCCCGGTCCCCTGGGTGCCTGAACTCGGGGATGTTGCAAAAGGAACGCTGGCCGGAGGGATCACATTCAGGAATTTGCCTTATCAGGGAGAGATAAGGATTTATACAGTTAGCGGGGAACTGGTAAGGAAGATAGATTTGAACTCCTTTATTGATCCGAACGGGTATGCCTGGGATGGGAAGAACGGAGACGGCAAATATGTGGCCAGCGGTGTTTACCTCTGGGTAGTCAGATCGGACCAGGGAAAGAAAACGGGCAAACTTATAGTAATAAGATAAAACACCAGTCGTAAGTGATAAGTGGTAAGTTGTAAGAAAGATAGAAGCAAGCAAAAACAGGGAATATGAATCAATTGTAAGAAACGGCAAAGGCTGTGTGATTTAGGATTGATTTCAATAATTTATCACTAAACGGACATTCTTTCTTCACAAGTCAGTTATATAATTTATAATTTATCGAATTTAGGGATTTCGGAAATAAAGTTTTGATTTCACAATCTTTTTACAATTCGTTCAAATGTTTTTCACAGTATTAGAGTATTAAATTGTTGAGGTAATATATGACGACACATCTATTTCCTAAAATAACTGGAAAGAATATGATAAAGGTTATTGTCATAGGGTTTCTTTTATTGGGGACAATAGCTCCAATGTCGAACTATGAGATTCGTGCTTTATTCGTGAGCCTGGATGTGATCGGCCATACTCCTAATGTTCTTGAAGTCCTAACCCTTTCACAATTGAACAATGTAGTTATGAAGGGGTTTTTTAAAGATAACGATTTTGACCAGAATGGCAAACCTATAACCAAAAATAGCAAAAACACAGGTAAGCTGTTTGATACCAATCTCGCTTATTGTTTAACCGGCAGCGTGAAGTGGCCGGTTGAAATAGGTTTTTATGTAATCAGCAAGGTATTTAACGGCTACAGCCTTAATATGCCTGATGTTGTCAGTTCTATAAATTTAAAGGTTTATGATTACTGCCTGACGCTACCGATGAATTTCTACGTTTTAAATCTCTTGTCAATACTCACATTGCCGAGAAGCAGTTTAGATGTGGATAGTATGTTAGTGAACAATGTAATAAATAAAGACGTCATATATAAATATCTTACAATTATTAACCCAATCCTGATTTAAAGCATGGTTGGGTTTTTAATTTGTAAAAGGAAAATAATATGAAGATCACAGAAAAATTAAACAAAGTTGTGAGTTTGGCAACAGCGGCTTTGATGTTAATCCCGAACCCTTTTGTTTTTGCAGCCTGGGACATGGGCCAGGGATCAGCCTATACTTATGGCCCGGGAGGGGTCCAGATAGAGAATATCGATCAGGCAAATTACGGCAAGCCTAGTGAAATGTTCACTATAGTCCCGGGTATACCTATAGCCGCAAAGGACAAAGACGGCAACAGGCTCTATTATTCACCTGACGGCGCTCTGTCGTTGAGGATCGCGAAAAACGGAGAGATGCAGTTTTCATTGCAGCAAATTGCCGCATCAAAAATCTATGATGAAAAGGGTAAGCTTAAAACTGAAACTCAGTTTATCACAGGGACAAACAGGCAGGTTGTAAGAAATGACAAAGGGGAAATCACGGGATATAATGAATTTGGCTATGGCGGCCAGATAACAAAAGAGTATGCGGTTACAATAAGAAAACAGGACGGCACTATCGCCACCGCTGAAGATGTTATGAAAGGCAAAAACAACAAAGTGAAATATGACATTAGTGACAACAATAACAACGAATCAGGCTTTAAATATGAATATAACCTTAGTAACGAACGCCAGTTTGATCAATACGGAAAATCAGTCCACATGATAGTAGATGCTCTTACCCAGACAAAAACCGTTTTTAACGCCAATAATAAACCGCAGTGTGATATAAACTTTGAGGGAGCTGTTGTCGCCAATTATAAATATGATTCAGCTGGGAACCTGGACCATAAAGAAGATGTTTACGGAAATAAAACGTTCTATGACAAAGACGGCAATATGACTTTTACTGAAAGCTGGGATGGTAAAAAAACAAACGAATATTACTATGTACTAAATGAAAAGCAAATAAAAGTATTAGATAGATCAATCAGCCTGGTAGACGGCATAAGTAACGGAGATATAACCTATTTTAAGGACGGCAAACAGACGGAGACGGTATCAAAGCTGGGAGCGGTTGTAGCAAAGTATGGTTATGACGGATCAACCCTTATATACTCTTCTGAATTGAGGACAAATGAGATTACGTGGTACGATATAACCGGAAAAAGCATAAGTACCACTGTCAATAATGTAAAAGTAAAAGATTGGATATATGACAATAACGGCAAATTGTCCGGTTTTTATGATTACCGTATGGATAAATATGTGTTTTATGATTTTGGCCGCCAAACCCAGGAAGCAGAATTGCTTAATCCCTCTGATACGCCGGCGAATGCTGATTATGCAAACAAAATGAGAAATGCAGTGAATAAGAGCGAAAGTACAGGAAATTCAAACAGTTTAGAGAGCCAGGGTATGGGTTTATCAGAGTCAAAGTATTATTACGATGAAAACGGAAAACTGCAAAGTATAGTGTCTATAGACAACAATGACGGCAGCGGCTATACAACTACAATATTTATAGGAGATGGGGTTTCCGGGCAGGACAGGACATCTATCACGGTAACAAGAGATCAAAAGGAAAATGCGGTTTTGGCAGATCAACTTTGGTCCGCAGTGATAGATAACGGCCAAAGCCTGGCTGATGTATCTGCCGGTACGGGTGAACTTGCAGATTTTGCAAAATCGATTAAAACAATGAATATAAATGCAAAAAGAATAGGAGCGCTCACTGATGAACAGCTAATTAACCTTTTAGGCTGGAATGCGGACGCTCCTGATACACAGACATACATAACTGATGTCAGGGCAAGGGCAAAAAATGCCGGGGACAGCGGTACTGTTTCAATAACTTTTGGCCCTAATTCAGCCAATGACGGCAAAGTCTATGCCGCAGGCATTCAAGCCCAGGATGCCGATTTATTTGTTGTTGGCGGCACACGGGTTGATAAAATGTTGGACCTTACTTCTCTGCAAGCTGCTGCTGGTATAACCAGCGCCGGAGCTGTAAGTAACGTGAATACACCCGCGATTGATACAACTTTGACCGGCGATAATAATCAAACAAAAGAGGATTTATTTGTTTCTTATAAGAAACAGGCATCTTTTTCCAAAGAGGTTAATTCCGTTACCCGCTGGTATTCAGCAAACGGCAACGTTATTCTTGAAATAGATAAATCCCAAATCGCGGCTAATGGCGTAGTAACTAAAGTATATGACCAGGCCGGTAAAGTTACCGCTTTATACAAGGAAGATATACTTCAAAATGCTTACATATATAACACTGATGAAACAGTTCAAGTCATGAAATCCTTGGATAATTATAAAAACACTATTACAACTTTTTATGTCGGAGAAGGTACGGCAGGCCGGGATCAGACTGAAATAACCGTTGCAAAAGATCAGGTAGAAAATACGGCCCTTGCTCAAAAGTTTTGGAATGCCATTGCTAACGGAAACAGCATAGCGGATATCTCTTCCGGAAAAAGCCAATTTTCATCCGAACTGGCAAGCCTTGTAAAAACTATAGCCAGTATCAAAGTGAGCCCGAACTTGATTAATACCGGGGATGACCAGCAGTTATGCGCCCTTTTTGGATGGGATGTTTCAGGTACCGGTACTGCAGGATTTCTTAAAGACATCAGAAAAAAGATACAGGAGGCGGGAATACAAGGTTCTTTAATTATAAACTACAGCGTTAATCCAGGCGGCGCTATGGAACATACCTACGCCGCAAGTATAGACATAGTCTCAGGAAAGGGGCTTATCGGTACTGTAGACCTTACTACTGTGGCTTCCCATGATAAGGTTGTAGCAAAAGAATATAACAATGGGACATTCAGCGAGGCTCTTGATACACAAAAGAATATAGCTGTAAATTCATATAATATGCTTCAAGGTGCTATAGCTGATTTTTTAAATATCATGAAGTAAGATGTACAATCCAAAATTAAAGTTCACAAATATTTCACAACTTTTTCATTGATTTTTTACAAGTTTATGCTATAATGTAAGAGAAGCAAGGGAAATTCAATGAAATACTTTACAACAAAAAAACTATTTTCCATCTATTTGCCCTTGTTGTTGCTGCTCAACGCAGCGGCTCCTAAGCTAAACGCTCAGGCACTTTTTAGCGGTATGGACAGATGCCAGAAGTCACTGGTCTATTCCTATGTCTTTATACCGATTATGGAGATTAGTGTTTTGATAGCGCATTATATAATCCCTGTTCCAGATATTACAACCGCAAAAGATTCCCAAAAAAATAACGAGAGCCGCAATAAATCAGCTTCGACTGAATACCTGCTCAACCTGCCCAACAGAGTACCTATAGTATTGCGCACAATAAAAGACATAGAATTAAAATATTACTTAGATACGGTATTTAGCGACTATGACTTGCTTAAAGGTTTACTTTTTGCCCCTTCTACAGATTTTACGTTAACTATCCTTCCTTTAACTTCACTTATCTTTTTATTTAAACCTCTTATGCCGAGAAGCGACATACCTCTCCTCCTTGTCTCTGCCCTATAAGGGCCAGCGGACGGTTTTTTAGACAGCCGCAAAATGTCTATAACCAAATTTAAGGAGGAACAACAATGAAGACAATAATTAGTAAAATTTTGTGCGTTGCAATCTGCCTGATGACGTTTTCACAGGTTTCATTTACTTCCTACACAATCCAGGTAGGGGACATCACCAGAACGGTATCAGACAACGGTATTATGGTTCAGGATTTTGATGCTAAGAAAAATACAGTTACAAAATATGACGGCGTAGGCCGTTTATTTCAAATGTATGACGCTAACGGCATAATGGTGCGGCAGGACAATTACGACACCACTGGCACCAGGGTCAGCGTAATGCAGTATAACCCTACGGCAGATAAAGATAAAGCATACAGCCTGACAGTGTTTTGCGGGCCTGGCGGCCGTGACTCTATTACGGTAAGCGGTTTTTCAGCCGCAGATTTGTCTAATAATGCGGCTGTTGAAGCGAAAGTGCAGGCGGCTTACAGCGCTTTCCTTTCCGGCGGCCTGGATGCTTTAAACGCGTTGAGTGCAAGCAATGATATGGTCAAAAAAATATCCGGCCTTTCAATAAGTGTGAGCACCATGAACGGCATGAATGATGCTTCACTTGCTAAGATGCTGGGACTTAACTCCACAGCTGCAAATACTGCTGATATGAATAATCTAAGACGTGCTATGTCAGAAGCCGGTAATAATGGAAGTTTTACTCTGGGTTTTACAAGCTCAGGTGGCAAACTGGCAATCAGCACAGTTAATGTTACAGATGTAACAGGATTACCTCTATATACAAAGGATTATACCGCGCAGACAGTAGCCGATTATAATGCTACACATACTGATCAAATCAACGCACAATTGTCTGCACCGGCATCGTCCGTTATGAATGCTTCAGCTGCATTGTCTATCATAAACAATATGACTGCTGCACAGAAGCTTCTTTTTATGAATTATATTCAGGCTCTTGCATCTAACAGTGACAGTGTTACTACCAATGATACAACCTTCGCGAATATGACTAAAGAACAGCTTACAGGTGCTTTAACCGCGGCAGGTGTAACTATGCAGGACGCCGATAAAGACAAATTAATAGGTGCTATGAAAGTCGTTGGTGCGCAGGGCTGGGGCAATGCACTGGCTTACAAGGGCGGCGTAGATCTTTTCTTTGCTGGTTTTAAAGCCCTGGGAAGCTTAGCTCAAAGAGTCACAGATGCTGTCGCTAAAATACAAACAATGTCAACCGTAGCAGTGCAGGGAAATCAGATACAGCTTGATTTCTCCCAAGATGCCAGTGTTACCGGTCAGGTCGGAGGCAATAATGCTACTCAGAACGTAGTGACTATAATGCTGAGAACAACCGGTTCGACTACCGGCGGCGTTAATTTGGAAACATATAATGGTTCAACCATTATGGCTGGAGCCGCTGCCTGGAATGGTTTATCTCCCGATCTACAGACTATATTGAAGACCTGGATGACTAACAATAGAAAGACTATTGCAACCATTACCGCAGCTAATATTACTGCTGCTCTTGGTTCAGCTAATATCTCTTCCAGTCTGGCTGAATCATTAGCCAATGGACTGAATGGATTGGCGAAAATTGTAGGGACCGCAGGAACAGCATTAAAAGCTGCCGATTTAACTGATCTAAATAAGTGTTTTAACGAGGTGGCCAGATTAGGGTACCTTAATACAATTGCGAATTTGAGCACTGAGAGGATGACTGCTTTAGCCTCTTATATGATCGACCATCAGAAAACCTTTACGAACCTCTCTGTAGATGATATCGCTGCTGCTCTGACCGGGACTAATTCTATAGGAGATAAGGACGCTCAGGCTGTCAAGGACCTTTGCAAAGCAATAAATGAGCTTGGCAAACTTGGCGTAGGCAACAATTCTACAACCAAAGAAGCTTTAACCAAGGTATTCACTGACACAAAAGCCACTCTTTCATTGCTTAACGGGAGCTATGGCAATGCCCATAACCTGGGTTCCTATGACCCGCTTGTTGCAGGAAAGATACAGAGTGTTGTAAACATAAACGGCAAGAATTACGTTGTAGTAAAAGCTGACAAGATAGATATGTTTGACGGCAGAGGCTTTCAGGCTGCAGACGGCGAAGAGATCTATGTAGAAGTCGACGCTGCAACAGCTGCAAACATACAGTCTGGTTTAGCAAGCGGAAATAACGAGATAATTATTTCCGGCAACGTTCAGGCTGATGTTAACGGCCATCTCACTATGTCGATGAATGACGGCGGCTATAAGATAGGTACTAATGCAGAACAAGTAACCAGCGAATGGTTTGCCCAGAATTCCGAGTTCTATAAGAGCATGGTGAATTTTATGGCAGCAAACGTGTGGAGCCAGGTAGGTGTTCAAAGCGACTGGCGGACTGGATGGAACTTACTAAGAGGAATTGCCTCTGGACAGATCAATTTCTAAGAACCAGCCAGCGAGAAGAAGTCAAGATACATCATACTAACAAAAGCCCTGAGTTTAAAACCCAGGGCTTTTGTTTTTGTATAGGTTTTTTGATAAAAAATTTGACATATAAATTATAATTATGTAAAATAAAATAACTTTAATAAATATAAATGGGAGGAGCTAATAATGGAAGAAACAAAATCCAGGATGTTAAAGATTGTTTTATCAGGAGTAATAATAATTGCCCTTGTGGCTGGCTTAGGCCCGATATTTGTTAGTTATCTTGCAAAAAAAACTTTTAAACCCCGTAAATTATTAATTCAAGAAGCTCCTTTGAAAATAAAAGCTCACGGTACAATTTCAATTCTTGCGGACAAACTAGTTCTTACAACCCCAAACGGCATAAATAACTACATTATATATACCAAAGATAAAGATATGGATAGGCTAAAAAAATATGCGAACAAAAAAACTGAAGTCTATCTCTTTGGAAAACTTGTGAAGGCTGAAACAAATATGCTTAACAAGGTGAAAATCAGGGCAGATATTGAAGTAGAGAGTTTCGATACTAAAGATTTTAATGCCGGAGAAATAATGACTGCACAGGTTGCCCAGGCAATAAAAGAAAAGCTCAGGGAAAAGGCTGAAATAAAAGCAAAGGTGTTTGCTAAATTGGGATTGCCTAAAGATTCAATCCTGGAAGTTATAAGCGGCAAATTAAAAGTTGTGAATTGTATAGTTTTTCAGGGAGGGAGCAAACAAATTCGAGGCCTTAATCTATTGATACAGGATAAATACGGAGATTTATATGCTTTAAGAGCTGACGACCCAAAATACTCTGCAGAAAAATTTAAGAAGCTGGCAAGTGCAGATTTAGACGTAGTAGTTACGGGCCATTTAACTGTGCCTAATCCCAATTTGTTGATCCCGGGATTAAATAACTATATGATGTTTGTCGCAAAAGATATATATAATAATGATGATAAACTGAGCGAATTGAACCTCCAATAGTCCCAAAAAATAGTAATAGCAGGTATTGTGCTTTTTAAAAGGTTACCAGAAAGTTTCTTGTTATTTGTCGGTTTTCTTTCGTTCCTGTTTCCAATGGCTGGTTGTAAAGATAAGAAACCAATTATTGTAAAACCTGTTGATAAGTCTTTATTGTTTTCAAAAGTCCGAGGAGAACTTCTGATTTCAAAAGCCGGGCTATTGATAATTAATAATTTGTCTGGGAATTTTGTTTTAGAAGGAAATAAAGACGGGCTTAAGGAACTGGCAGGAAAAGATGTGTCAGTATTCGGAAAAATGAAAGTGAAAAACCCCGCATCTGTTGACGGGAAAGAGATAAAATATAACATTGAAATCTCTACATTTTCTACAGGTGAATTGAAAATAGGCGAAGACTTCAATAAAGATAACTAACATTATAAAAACTTCTTCGGAAAAAATAAATAGATATTTAATTACCCATCATTTCATTTCAATCCTGAACAATGACTCCATCTACCCTATTCCGCTCCAGGTAAATAGATCAAGCCAGAATAAGCAAAAAATGTTTATTCAATCATTTAAAGCCATATTTCGCCATTTATTACAAAACCTGCTGGCCGCATATGTTTCGAAAGCATTTTTCAAATATTTTACAGATTTCACATATTTTTCACAAATAATTTATTATTTGTTTACACGTTGTCAGTATAACTTTATCAAGACAAAAAGTCTATTTTTTATAACGCTTGGTGAATTTGGATTAAAGGTTTGATACTGTCAGAAAAAGGGGATGATATAAATGGGAACGATGGTATTGATAATTGAAGACGAGCAAGATATGGCGAACTTGATAAGGGACAGGCTTGAGAATGAGGGGTATCAGACAGATGTCGCTTATACGGGAGCAGATGCGATAAAGGAATTAAGAGAGAAAAAACCCGACATAGTGACCCTGGACCTTTACTTGCCCGATATAAACGGCCTTAACATTTTAAAAGAGCTGAAATCGAACCCCAATACCTACAAAATACCGGTTATCATAGTTTCATCGAGCGAAGAAGAAGATAATGCTATCGGCCTTGGAGCTGATAAATTCATAAAAAAGCCTATAAACTTTGTTAAACTATTTTCAGTCCTTAATGACGCAAAAACAAAAATCGCCCGGTCGAACAAAGAAAGCGCAGTAAAAAAATAAGAAATATTTTATGCATAAAATTTATTTAAAATCATTATTTAGAATATCAAAGAAAAGCCATAAGGTTACAACCTGGTTTGTTGTAGCCTTTTTACTGTTAGGATCTCTAGTGCCGGCCTATAACGCTGTAGAGATGAAGGCGTTAATGCTGAGCGCTCAAATCTTTACCGACAAACCGTTTATGGCGGAATATTATAATATATTAGAGTTCAGCCAGAATATTGTAAACGGCTTCTATATAGCGCAATGCATAGCAAAAGGAGTATCGCCGAAGGCGAGCAAGAAATCGCTGCCGAAAAAAGATATCAGAAATAATGACAGGGCGGCTGCTTCAGGTTCTATAACGCAGTATGAAAAGAATGAAAATCTAGGTTTTGCACAGGCTCAAGTTTCAGCTGCAAATCTTTTTTGTTATACAGAGGCACTGTGGCAGGGAGAGGTTTTTAAGTTAGGGGTAAGCCCCAGGGATAGTATCGAGTTTTATATATTAGTTTTATTTTTAATGTTATTTCTACTGCCCAGAGGCAGCCTTGATCCGAGTGTAATTAATTTAAATACAAATAATTTATGGATAGGAAACCCAGCTAAATAAAAAAGCTGGGTTTTTTATTTGTGGAGGGAAACATGTTTACCAGAATTAATTCGGCAAAAGAATCAATCAATGAAGGGATGAAAATCTTAAAACAAAAGTTACTTATGATCTGGGAGTACATAACTAAACTGCCCGCTTCAGCGGACCGGGCTCTGTACCGTTTTTTTGTTTCGAAATACCCGAAGCAGATAACTTCAATGGTAACGCTGGCATGTTTTATAATAAGCACAATGTGGTCAAGTGGTTATAGTACGTGGCAGGAAGACCGTGACCGTATAAAAAGACAAATGGCAAGCCAGCAGAATGTGATGGGTACACAGAGCTGGGGCTCAGTCAACCAGATGCAAAATAATAGCGGCATGACATCATATTTTGACCAGGCGAGCAACCAGGTATATAACTTCAACAAAGCCGGCCAGCTCGTAGAGATAATAGACAAAACAAAGAATTTAGTCACGACTTTTTCACCGAATTCTGAAGATCAAAATAAGACTGATACAAAGCTTTTTACCTTAAACCCCGACGGGACAAGAACGGAAATAAAAGCTCAGGGAGTAGGCGATGCTGTAGGCGCGGTTGGCCAGAACATAGGCGGCCGTTTTGCACAATGGCAAAATAATTTGAGCCGTATAATAAACACCATAACATCGCAGATGATCAATGCCTACCAATCGTGGCTGGCCAATGGCGGGCCAAATGAAGGGCAGTCCGTCCAGGGGACATCCGCAGCAGGGCCTCAGCAAAATGTGGCGTCAAACCAGAATAATACGCAGAGTGCACAAGGGTTTCAGCCCTTTGGATCCCGTATGCTTCAAGAAGCCTCAGCTTTAGTGGAAGGGTTCTCTAATTTTGGCAAGGCCGTATCCGGGCTTACAGACAAGGCAAAGGCCCAGATAACCTTATTCCTGTCGCGAATAGTAAATACAGTAATGAAGAACAAACAAAAAGACGGAGCAGACTCGCAGGTAAGCATGGAAGATATTATAAAGGCGGCGAAACATTACGGGATAGATTTAACTGCCGTAAAATCAGATATAGAAGGATTAAAGGCAGCGTTAAAGACAGGACCGGTAATAGCGCATTTGGATTTTGGAAATGGTAAAACTGAGTTTGCAATCGTCTTAAGCATAACAAACGGTAAAGTTGCCTATATAGGTGAAGACGGCAAGACTAGAAAAACCATGTCTTTAGATGAATTCAATAAATTGTGGACCAAAAAGATGCTTACGCAGGACGGGGCAGGTGTCGGCTTAGACGCTGATACGCGAAAAAATACAAAGGGCAGGTTCTATGTAGATTTATTTAAGAATATATGGTCATCTTTCACAGGCAGGCCGGACGGTTCAAGGTCCTCGCCTCAACCCGATGGTATGAGCAAGGCAGCCAAAGAAGTGATCGATCAGTATACGAAGGATGGCGTAATAGATTTTGCTGGTTTAGCGAAAGCATTACAAAGCAAAGGGGATGTGGATCTGTTTAAAGCAGTGATAAATCAGTTATCAAAGAGTAAGCCTCAACATGGTCCTGATATGGGGATTGCAAACTGGATGCCGTGGAATAGGGGAAATATGAAGGCTGTAGCGCAGCTCTTAGATAATATGACGGATGCAAGTTTTCTAAAGAAGGCCGTAGAGAGCGGCGGGTTGAGCAGAAGAGTAGAAAGAGCAATAAACAAGCGGATAGATGAGTTAGGCGGAGTAACACCTCCGATAAATGGTCCGGTTATGCCTGCGCCGATTCCGATGCCTGCACCGCAGCCTCCTACGGAACCCGGAGAGATAGGGCAGGCAGCGATAAATTTGATCAATCAGTTCACGAAGAACGGGGTGATAGATTATGCAGGATTAACGAAGGAGCTTAAGGCCAGTGGGAACACGGATCTTGCAATAGCGGTCATAAAGAGGATAGATAAGCCTGAGTGTCAGAGCCAGATGTGGGGTGACCTGTTAACAAATATTACCGATAGGATGAAAAATAATCCAGGCAGTGTTACGGCTGAAGAGCTTAACAAGGTATTAGGCGGAATAAAAGACTTCATGAATTCAGATAATTGGAAAGGGCTGCAGGGTGAAGAGAAAGGTAAGGTTATCGGCAGTTTGATCGGGGCGCTTAAAGCTGTTCTGGATAAGGGTATAAGCGTTGACAAGGAAGCATTCTGGAAGGCGTATGATGCCGTAGCAGGGTTCCTGGGCAAGAACTGGCAGAACGGGCTAGCAGGGGTGTCAAAGTCCTTGCGGGAGAATTTGCTTAAGTCATTCGTAGATTTTACCGAAAGCGTCTTGACTACTACATCTAACGTGGTGGATGGCGCGCAGCGTGCGAATGTCCTCAACCAGTCCGTGATGGTAGTTACCGTTCAGATGAGAGAGATGTATAAGGATAAAAATTACATAGGCTCTGATATACTAAAAGCCCTGGAAAACAAGATAGTTGACCTGACAGCCAATTTTATAAAGAGTGATTCCTATAAAGGGTTGAACGAGGGCCAGCAGAATGGTGTACTCTGGACATTTAACCGCTTGGCTATAGAACTATTTTGGCGTCCGCAAGATAATGATGCCAATAAAGCGTTGCAGGGGAAAGTAACGGACATATTTAAGAGTGCGATACAATCCGGGACTTTAAATCAAAAGGCATTTTTGATCAACGAGATAACGCATTTATTCCGGACAACGCAGATGCATAACGGCGCTGCAGCCGGAAAGGTAATGGATTCATTTAAAGGAATAAATGTCGGTGCTATTATAGATAACTTCATGGCAAAACTTGGTGATGGCTCTGTAAACGCGGATGAGAGGGGTAACATAGCTATAGCGTTAGGGAATCTATTGCTGCATAAGGGTGACATAGACTCGCACACAGGCACCAAAGATATTAGTTCCAGGACAAATACGATATTAACAGGATTGAACAGCTTCTTATCAGATGTCAATAATAACAAAATAAGTATTTCTTGGCAAAACCGCAACGGGCTTGTTCATATATTAGGCGGAGTACTTAACCAGATGATGAGCAATGGAACGCATAGGCAAGGGGTGGCTGCATCGCTGATGTCTCAATTTGTGACATTTGTAGATAAGAGTATGCATTTAAGCGATGCTGAAGGCGGCAATATAAACCTGCGTGTTTCTGCGGTAAATATGTTGTCCATATTTCACGATTCAGCAAAGCGGGCCGGGGATAACGCATTGGCAGGCACGATAAAAACAAAGTTATTAGGGTTGACCGGTACAGAGTTGAGAAACTTCATTTCAGATGTACAGAAGAACATGGCAGGTTTAACAGGCATAAATGCCGATGCCGGGGCCTGGTTCTTAAGTTCGCTAACAAATATAGCCAGGTTCCATATTGAATCAAAAACAGGCCAGATAACGAAGGATACTATAAGATCAATCGTAGGAACCATAAAGAACTGGGTAACAGACCCGAAGAATCTGGCTGATATGAGAAACATAGGCTATCAAATAGCTGTTTTTGCGGATCTTGATAAGTTAGTAAAAACTATGAAAGCAAGTAATATGGAGATAGGCAGAAATCTGCAGAAATCGTTGGATTCTATATTTGTCATGACAGAAAGTTTGGAGGACGGAGTCCGTGCAGAAATAGAAAAGCTGATAGGCAAACCTGACACAACAAAGGCAGCGGCTAATATAATAAGTCAATATACGAAGGACGGTGTTCTGGATTTTGCAGGATTGGCAAAGGCGTTAGAGGCCAAAGGTGACGTGGATTTGTTCAAGGCAGTGATAAACCAATTATCAGAAGGCAATAAAGTATTAAAGAGCGCGGTCCTGCGCGGCCCTGATATGGGGATACCTGATGGAGAAGTGTTTGTTGATAAAGTTGCAAACTGGATGCCGTGGAATAGGGGGAACATGAAGGCGGTATCGCAGTTATTGGAGAAAATGACCGATGTAAGTTTCCTTGAGAAGGCGGCTGAGAGCGGCGGGTTAAGCAGGCGTGTAGTAAGTGCAATAAACAAGCGGATAGAAGAGTTAGGCGGCAAGAAGGTATTTAGAACACAAACCAATGTTTCCGATAATGGTACCAAAATTGCTACAGGTGTCCAGGGCACTACCCAATCAGATGCTCAAAAGGTTATTTCAGCTATCAGCGAGTGGCTTAAAAAGTATGCTTCAGCAAGTGCTGAGGAACAGGCAAAAATGGCGGCAACTCTAGGGTTGTCTAAGGACCAGCTGGTTAAGCTTTCTGTTGATGGGGCGCAGGGGATAATCGATTACCTGCAAAAACAGGGCAAAGACATATTTAACTGTGCGATTGCGGCATTGAAAAACCTTGCTTCAGGCCAGGATATAGGCGATCTGGCGATGTCTGCTATTCTCGTAGATGTTTTAACAGGGAATTTTGGCAAAAACCTTGAAAACCCGGACCAGCAGATGCAGTTGAGCATGTTTGCAATACAGAAGACCGCAGAGAAAAACGGCATTAATTTAAGCGCCTACAATACAGATTTAAAGACAGCCCTGGATAATTTGAAGGCCGGCCAGAGTCTGGTTGTACATGTAGGTGGCGATCATTATATAACTCTTACCAGGAATGAAAAAGGAGAGCTTGTCTCTCAGGATTCAAGGGATAAAAGCACGAATACTTTCAAATCAATGGATGATCTTCAGGCCTGGATGAAAAGTAAAAACTATACGGGCGACGCAAACGGTAACTATAACGTCCTTACTTCAGGTAATTTAGACGGCAAAGCCACAAAACTTTCAACTGAACAGACAAAGTCTATCCGGGGAGCAAGAGAAGCATGTTGTTTTGCGGCAGGAACAAAGATTTTAATGGCAGACAACAGCCAAAAAAATATTGAGGAAGTAAAAGTCGGCGAGATGGTGCTTGGTTTTGACGGCACAAAGAATATGCCAGAGGAAGTGCTTGAACTAATACAGCCGGTAAGAGACCATATATATATATTAACATTTGATGAAGGGACTATCTTAAAACTTACAAATGACCATCCGCTTCGTACAGAAGAAGGCTGGAAATCACTCGACCCTAGTGCTACGAGGAGAAATTATGCCGGGTTGAGAGGAGAAGTTTTAAAAACATTGGCTATAGGAGACAGGGTACAAAAAAGCGATGGTTCATTTGGTAAATTAGTATCTATAGAATATAAACCTGGTTTAGTACAAACCTATAGTTTTAGTAAAGTCTCTGGATATAAAACTTTTTACGCAAATTTTATGCTGACTCATAACTGCGACGGCAGTAATGGGGGTAATAAGGATAAAGACAAAGACAAAGACAAAGACAAAGGCAATGGCAAAGACAAAGACAAAGACAAAGATAAAGATAAAGATAAAGATAAAGATAAGGACAAAGATAAAGGTGACGGTGGCGGCGGCGGTGGCCGCCGTAACAGTGATGATGTAGATGAAGATGCTGCAAGAAGATATGCAGCAGCAAACGGCGCAAAGGAAGGAAGCGATGAATATGAGCGAAGGAAGTGGGAGTCTATCACCTATCAACGCGACGGCAAAAATGCCGAGGGCGGACGTGGTGAAAGTAAATACAATACTACAGGCCGATTTAGTGCGGCTGCGCAGGCTGCTGTTACGGCTTTCGGCGCTGCGATGGGTAAGATCAATGATGCCTATAAGGCTTTGAAAAACCCGACGGCTTTCGGGTTCAAAGACTATAATCAGGCATACAAGGCGTATCAGGATCTGGTAAAGGAAACACAGAAACAAATATCCGAGAAATTTGGGGTAAAGGAAAAAGATGTCAAATTCAACAGTAAAGATAGAAGTTTTTCGTTTACGGCACAAGTTGACAAATTAAAACTTAATAACGACAAAGTGACTTTTGATGCTAATCAAAGCTTACATGTAACTATTGCTAATGACGGCAAAATTGAGGCCAGCGGAAAACTATACGGCTCTGCAAAGGACAGCCTCGGCAATGAACAGAAAAACTATTTTGACAATATTAAATTGGCAGTAACAAATGATGGAGTATCTTTAGCCAGGGCGGATTTCCATATACAGAAAGAGTTTTTTGTTCAAAAACCACCAGCAGCAGGCGGCGGTGGCGATGGTACCCCTTCTGAGGTAGGTACTGCAGGCAAGATTGTAAGCAAAACTATAGATGGCAAAGACGGTTGGCTTATAACCTCAGGAAAAAACATTAAAGATGCAGTTATTTCTTATATTAGTGATTCAAGCGGAGAAGGATGGAGGGTGCAGGGGCCTGGTACAAAGTATGACGAAGGCTCACAAGTGACTATCTCCGTGGGCGGCCATGACATAGACATAAAAGTCGAATCCGGCGTGCTTTTAAATGATCCTAATGGCAGCGGCTTTACGAGCGGCATTGCAGGAAGGACGGTTCAAGTATCAATGGCAGCCGGGAATTTGGACGCCTATACGGAAGGTTTTAAAGTTGACGGCCTTAAAATCGGTAAAGACGGCAGAATAAATTTTGCAATAAGCGACGGGTATGTGAATAACGCCGTAGGAATGCTTATGGCTGTTGCAAAGGCAAACACCAAATTTACCTTGACAGCCACAAAAGCAGGCTCGTTCTTCGGGCAGTTTGCCATAGATGCAGGATTTAAGGTTCAGGTAGGTGCAGACGGCATGCGTTCAATTGGGGTAAACACCGGGACATACAATAGCAATACGATAAACGGTGCCCAGATCGAACTTGGAAACGGCAAGGATGGAGCTTCCTATGCCTTAAAATTCAATGATAACCAGTTAATAGCTAATAATAAAGTAAACAGCGTTATTATAGGTATTTGTACAGCCAACAATATTAAAAGCTTTAACCTTAAACTTAAGAATGATGTTTCCTGGAGCGAGGCCGGCTGGACTATGAAGGCCGGAGAAAACTTTACTGCAAAGGCTGACGGAACTATTACTCTCTCAAAGAGTTACAACGTAAACTACAAAGGCATAAATCTTACAGTTGCCGCAGGTTCAGAGATCTCCTTAACAGAAAAAGGTTTTCAGTGCAATGCTCTTCTTAATGCCTATAACTCATACATGCAGGCCCAGCAGTTAAATGCAGCGTTTAACCAGGAAATTGATGTTGTGCCCAACGGTGTTAACTTACCTGTCGCAGGCCAGTCGGGTTTCAAATTAAATGCTACTAACGGCTGTATATATCAGCTGCAGAGCAACGGAAAATACAAAATGGTGGGAATGGTGTTTGCCGGGCAGGCGCAGATCTATGACCAGAAAACCGGCAAATGGGTTGCTGACAAGAATTTAACTGATTCATATACGGCAGCTGTTAAGAGCGCAGAAGTAGCAGCAGCAGGCCCGCACTACGCATATTCACCTGGTGTCCCGGATGCTGCTCAGGCTGCTGCCCAGGCTGCCACCAATGCAAATCCTCTATTGACCTTCTTTAAGAATGACAGCGCAAGACAGGCCTTATCCCTTGTTACGGGTGAAACGTCTGTTAAAAGCCTTTTTGGCACCATTGCCGATATCGCAGCAGGCAAGGGCATGTTTTCAGGCACTGCTACAGAAAAAATATTTATGCAGTCGTTCTTCCTTTCGCAGTCCCTGGGCATGGGTTTCAGCGTTGATGCAATTGCCAATATATCCGCGGATGTCTGGAGGAACGCAAGTGATTTTGTAAATGAGAATTTCAAGGCTCTCTCTAACCTGTTTTCCGGAGCCTCGAATATATTGTCCGGAGCAAGGGCCTTTGCCGCAGACATAGCCACCGGCAGGTTCGTTTCAAACATAAGTTCCTATAAGATAAGCCAGTGGGCTCAAAATGTAGCCACTGCATATCTGGGCGGAACCATTGCGGTTAGCGTTGTAAAAACAGCAGGAAGCCTAAAAGAAATCGCAGATTATATGGCTGTAGGTTTAGATGTCAAGTTTTCGGGTACAAACGAAACCTGGAGCTCAGGCCTTTATAATACTGTCAGGGCGCTTGAAAAATCCGGGACAATCAGCCTGCTTGACAAGGTCCTCGGGCCCGGCAGGAATTCGCTTGCCTATATTCATGTAAATGCTGACAGCAGGCTCGAACTTGATGCCAGCGCAGGTTTGACGTCAGCTATGCTTAGCACTATGCTGCCAAAAGATTCTCCCATGAAATTTGCTGCCGGCGCAGCCCTAGGCCTTGTTTTTAACAGTGACGGCTCAATGTCAGTAAAAGGAGCTGTCAGAGGCACTGCTGTTGTCCAGAGCGGGAAAGCCGGCACCGTCCCGGTTGAAGGCGATATAGATAATATTATTTTAAACGTAGCAAAAGGGGAGTTAGAGATAACCCAGCTTGATTTTCATGCAAAGCTGGGTAAAGAACAGGCTGTCAGGGTAGCGCTTGACAATAAAAACAGTGACGGTAATGCCCAGGGCCAGCCGCCTACTATAAGGACTCGCGGGGTTTATAACCAAGCGGAAGACGGCAGTTATATCGATATAAGCGGCGATGCAGCAGGTAATGTTACCATTACTATGTTAGGCGGAAAATGGGCGGCCATAGGCCTCGGAGCAGAAGCTTTAGCAGGCTCGCATTTAACTGTAGGAGGCAACAGGGTCAGTGTTGACAGCGGAAGTTTGGTTTATACATCATCCGGCTGGACAGCAGGAACACTTGGAGTTTCAGTGTCTGTCGGTTTAGATAAATTTAGCCTCGGCAATTATGAACTCTTTGATGCCAGCGGAAAAGCCGTTACTGATACTGCAATGAAAGGAAATGTTACGATTGTATTTAAGGCCGGGGAATTTATTGACCTGTACAAGGGTGTGATGAGCCATTTAGCCGGTTTAGGGGTTACAACGCTAAGAACGACTGTGGATATGAAATGGGGCGACCAGATAATTAAACAGGGCACAAAATTTAGCGTCTTTGCAGATGGATCGATAAGAACCACAGAGGAATGGAAAGGTACTACCAAAGACAAATCAAAATTCACTTTAGCAGCCGGGGCTCTAGTTACTTTCACGGAAAAGGGCATCGCAGTATTAGACGGCAATATGACTATTACCGATATGCACATAGCTAAACCCGGCGAGGGCGGCGGGGCCGGCGGTGCAGGACGCCCGAAGAGCTATCTCGTTAACGGTGTAGTCTCTAACCACAACGGAAAGAACGATTATGAAGGCTGGGACGTGTCAGGCACCATAATGCATTATAACGATGCCGAGGGTTTTTCTTCTTCGATATTTACTACTACCGGCGCAAGTTTCCAGGTAGCGATGGGAGGAAGTTTTACTTTAGGCGGGCAGACGTATGTATCTAACAGTGCTCTTGGTACAACAACGCTTCAAGCTAACTGCCTTGGCGAGCTGGATATTGTCGGGACAGGTTATGTGATGGATAACGGCAGCCTTGTCAGGGTAACTCAAACGGGCGGGGTAACAGGGAATTATGACGCCTCTGGTAATTTAACAGGATATGACGATAACAGGGTTATTACAAGAAGCAGGTTAGACTCATCGGCAGCAGTGACCCAGACAGAAACCATAACGCATGATATGCACGGCAAACTGACTTATGCCAACGGAAAGCTTGTGCAAAAAATTGAAACAGGCTCGGTCATATCCAGTGCGTCCGGCGTGCTTGAACAATACGCTGCGGCTAACGGCGGGAAAATAACTACTTATGAATATGACATCAAGGGAAGGCAGACGAAAGTCACGGTTAACATGAAAGAAGGTCTAGTTAACGGCCAGAGAATACAAATAGACAACGATACTACGGAATATACCTATAGGGATGACGGCCGTATAAGCACGATGACAAGAAACGGCACGCTGCGTAACCTGAACGACCAGACACAAACAGTAAAATATGTCAACTTTATGACCACGTATCTTGACTATGACAGCATGGGAAGAGCTACCAGGACCCTTACTACAGGGCAGCAAATAATAGGAGAGGAAAAAGCAGTCCTGAGAGTGCCTGTAACAAAAACTGATGAACACGGTGCGGTTATTTTGACCGGAGAATATAAAAATGTAAATTTTATTCCTGAAATTAAAACTTATAATGTTACTGCACAGATGAGCTATAACAGCCTGGGCCAGCTTGTTTCAAAAACCGAGGCAGGCTCTATAGATTCAAACAGGCCTGGCGGAGATGTCTTTTACGGAGGCTATGATTCAAGCGGCACTTTTATCCCAAAAACTACTACATATACATACAATACCGACGGTACGCTGGCCTCAAGCACAGAAAACGGCTTAATGACAGCCGGCGGCCATACATATCGTTTAGAAAATCATACGACAACTTATACCTACAATGACAAAGGGCTTCTTGCAAGCACGACTGAGAACGGGATTATAAGAGACCTGACTGACCCGACAAAAACTATACAATTCGTTAATTTCAAAAATACTTATTTATCTTATGACGCTCAGGGCAGGCCTACCTCCTGGACAACTACAGGGGTCAAGATAGTTGGAGAAGACACAACAGTCGTTCAAAAAACGCCTGCGGGTGGAACCGAGACAGTAACTGTAAGAGCTGTTACCTATACATATAACATCACGACAAGCGATGTAAAGTATGATGATTTGACCGGCAAGATGAAATCGAAGACAGAACTCGGATCTATAATGTCAAGCAAGCCGGGCGACAGCATTTTGTTCGGCCGTATAGGAGCGGACGGCAAATTGTCTGACGGAAAGGTGACCACCTATTTTTATGACCGTTCAACAGGAATGCTTTCCGGTGTAAAGGAAGCAGGCTACACTACTCTAGGCGCCTATCAGGACGCTTCCGGCAATTGGGCCGGCGGCCAGGTCATTCAAACCGACACTACCACAACATATTCCTATAATGCTGACGGAACGATAGCTCAGACTGTTCAGAACGGGACAGTAAAAAACCTCACCGATCAGACAAAAACAGTTACATACAAAGAGTTTACAACTACATTCCTGCATTACGATGAAAAAACCGGCCAGGCTGACGAATATATGACGACCGGAAAACAGCTCATAGGAGAACGTTCTGCGGTTGTAAATGTCCCGAAGGTTGATGAGAAAACAGGCGAACCTGTAATTGATGATAAAACCGGCCAGCCTGTAATGGTGCCGGTCGTATTTACGCCTCAGGAAAAAGTGTTTAATGTCACGACAAAACTTACTTTTGAGAACGGGCTGATAAAAACAAAGACAGAGTTCGGCTCTATAACATCGAACATCCCGGGTGAAAGCATAATGTATGACGCTGCAGGTAAAACTACGACATACAATTATGCCAATGGCGTGCTTTTAAGCACTGTTGAAAGCGGCAGGGTCTGGAAGGGCGACCTGGCTACAGGCCAAGGTCAATGGAGCGACTATCAGAACGTGACCACGGAGTATTCGTATTATGAGAACGGGCTGATAAAGTCGACTACAGTTAACGGCGTGGTTTATAACGAGTCTGACAAACGCCAGACTGTGCAGTATGAAAACTTTACGACTTATTATGCCGCGTATGATGCGTCCGGCAAACCTGTTGATGTAGTAGTAACAGGTGTCCAGTATATCGGTGTTGATGGCCAAGAGACGCGAGCTGGCAGGGAGCGGGAAGAAACAATTACGGTACAGCGCGAAAAAAAGACATACAATGTTTCAACTCATTATGAGTATTATACAGACGGGCGCATCTATAGTGAGACCAAGAGAGGCAGCATTACTTCAAGTATATCCGACAATACAGTAACTTACGGCGAAACTGTTAACGGCCGCTTGGGTGCATATAATAAAGGCTACACCACACTTTACGAATATTTTAGCAACGGCCTGGTAAAAAGAACGACCTCAAACGGTACAATCTTTGAGGGCGGCAAGTTAAGCGAGAAAGTAAATGTAACGAATGATTTTGCCTATGACGAATTCGGCAGGATGACAGCTTCCATACAGAACGGAAAAATTATATCCCTTGATTCGTCCGCAGGGGCTGAGATATATCATAACCTTACAACAGCATATACATACGGGCCGGAAGGCGGAGGAAGAGTTACCAAGATAACCGTAAAAGGAAAAGTTGATGTAGTGGTCTATGCAGGCACCAATGATGTAAGCGGCAAAAAGGCTGTAACTGAAACGCTTAATTACGATTCAATAACAACCTATACTTACGATCAAAAAGGAAGGATAAGTTCGGAACACGTGATGTCCAATACCTGGTCTTCTAATATGGTTGATGTGCTTGGAAGGTCTAGAAAAGTAGATGAAATAAATGTTTACACTTACAACGATAGTGACGGAAGGATAGCAAGCATTAACAAGACCCAGCTGGACTATGATTTAGACCATGATAAGGGTACAAGGCTGGTGTTAGCCGAATCAAAAATTGAGTATCACTACGGCCAAAATGGCAAGATCGCCTACGAGGTGAGAAACGATGCCAACGCTAACCTGCCCGGGTCAGTTGAAAACAGGCTTGACGGGACCGTTGTCGCTACGTATTACAAGAACCAGGTTACCAGGTATAACTATAATGAAAGCGGTGAACTTGTCGGCTATACAATCTCAGCCGGGGAATCCTATAGTGTCGAATTGGAAAAGATGAACGAGTATAACAATTCTGATATCAAGAATATGACAAAAGCTGAATGGGAAACGTTTGTGAGAGACAACCCGGAAGAAGCGGCCAGGCTGCAGAAAGACGGTAAAGTCTCTTATGTTGAATACAGCGATGACGGCATTTATATAGCAGAACCCTACTATAGGGTCTCTGTGGACAGAGAAGTCGTAACCAGAGGTGAAGTAAAATATGTGGTAAAAAGCAGAGAGAACCTCAAAGATCAAGTCTTTACCCGTGCAATAGTTACAGTGACAACGTTCGACAGAGGAGTAATAAATGAAAAGGTCTTCTTTGACCAGGACGGTAACAGCTCTCTTGCCTGCGGCGCAAGGATAACCAGGAGCCCTGCCACAGGAGATCTGAATTTCCAGAATATTACTATAAATTCGGACGGCAGCGTAACGGCCTTGTTGAAAGGCATTCCGGGTATGACGATTGATACTGCCGTAAAAATAGTGGATAACCAATGGGCAGAAGCAAATCCCGATTTCTTTGCAGGAGCAAGGATAGCTGTTACTAATCAAGAAACGGGCGCCTTATTAGGATTTAAGGATAGAAATGCCTTAGAAAGGGTCGGAAGCGCTTTCGGAGCGGTTGCCGGCGGTATTGGTACTGTATTAGACAGGGTCTTTACACTTGCTGCTGGTTTGGTAATGGGAATAATAGCAGTTTCGTTCGTACCTCTAACCGGTCTTGGATTAGGCATAGCAGCATTGACCGGGAATAGAGCTTTGTTAGATACCGGCTTAGGCTTATGGAGTATGTCCTGGAGCTATATTAAAGGGACAATTACAGGCGAAAATTACGGCGGCATGACAGTAAGCGGAATGATAAGCGGTTACAAACATATATCTGCCGTAGAAGACCAGATAGCGCGCGGGTTGATCGGCAATGCAGACGCCAATTTAAGAGCTATAGCCGGCAGGGCTTCATTTGGGACATCTATAGCAGCTACCGCAGGTGACATTGCTTTGTTTGCTGGTGAACAGGGTTTAATGATTCTTCTAACTGCGGGTATAGGGCAAATTGCTTCACTTCAAGCTGCTTGTGCATCAACTGCACGATCAATTGCCAGTCTTACAAGAGTAGCCGGGTTGTTTAGAGCTATGGCTATAGGCGGTTTCTCAACGGGGCTTATTGATGCTGCGCCGCAGATTATAGGTGAAGTTTTTGAAGGCTATACAAGCAAACAGGCAGGGACATACGGCCAGATGATAAACATGGGCAGCATGGCTAGGCAGGGTGTTTCAAGTTTCATGGTAGGTGCCGCTATCTCCGGTGCTTTGTTCGGGTTAGGGACTATCGTAAACGCCAGAGCAGCAGCGCAAGCAGCGGCAAAAGCAGCAAAAGCTGCACAAGCAGAAGCAAACGCAGCAAAAGGTTTACAAGCCGGAGCAAAAGCTGCCCAGGCTGCAAAACAGGCTTCTGTCCTTGCCCGGGCCGGGCAATGGGTTGGCGGAAAGCTGGCAGCACCGTTTCAAGGAATAGCCAGAGGGGTCCTTAACTTTGCCGGCAACGTTGCAGGAGGTTCTACTCTTGCGGCAGTACAGGTAGGGTTTTTAAGCGGGTTCGGAGGAGAATTTACAGGTGTTGCGTTTGCAGGAGCTACTGCAGCAGCTCAGATATTTGTCGGGGCTGTTGTTGGCCTTGTTTTTGGTATTGCATATTTAGTGACAGGGAATGTAAATAGCAGGAACAATATGTTCGTAGGCGCGCTTATGATGTCAACAGCAGTTAACAAGGTCCTGCAGAGCTCAGCTCAATTATTAAACTCATTGCATCTTTACGGATTGGCAAATTCCCTTAACAACCTTGCGCTCAGTGTTACTATGGTTACAATAAAGTTATTTAATCCTGAAATATTTAAGGCACTTTTAAGTCAATTTAAAGGGACCGATGAGGAGAAAGAAGCCCAGTTAAAGGCTGCCATACAAAAGCAGGCGAGCGGCGGGCATTTGAGTTTTCTAAACTTCGATCTTGCTGTCCTGGGAGGAGAGTTTGCAGGAATGGCCGTTGATTCCAATAACTTAGGAGACAGGCTCAAATACGGAGCCGCAGGGATATTCCTTGAAGCAAGCAGTGTTGGCATAGATATGGTCGGCATAAGCTTGTTAGGGAGAGTCCTTAATACCTCAAGGCCGGGTATGGCAGGTTTGGATTTTTTTGTAAACAGGCTGCCGATGGTATCCATGATATCAGGTATGGCTATGAACTGGGTTGATACTATAAAGGGATTCTGGGGAGACTCCAGTCTTGATAAGAAAATAGCTGTGCTTAAGAGCCTGGGCGGGCATGAAGAGGAAATAGCCGTACTGGAACATCAAAAGTCTCAGGCCGGCTGGAAAACTGTTTCCAGCTTTATAGGGTTTGCTATAGGCGCCGCATATTCAAGCGCGATGATGAAGGCGTTCGGCGAGGTAGCTCAGGAGAAGATAAAGGCAAAAGTAGAAGCTGCTGAGGCAGCCGGCACTAAAATGAGCGATGTTGAAATTAAGGAGGCCTCTAAAAATATTAAATTTAGTGCAGGCGACAGGATACAAGCTGTTATTAAAGGTATTGGATCCTTACCCGGCGGGATTCTAACTGAAATTTCAAAGCTTTTTACCCAGATTGCATTATCGGCTGTGTTAGGAGCTATTGGCGGGAAAGTCGGCTATACTCTGGGAGCTTTCTTGAGTATTGAAGGCGCTAATGTGCATGAAAAAGCTGAACAGGCCAAAAAGGTGGCAGAGGAAGCCAAAAAAGCAGAAGAAATAACCAAAGCTCAGGAAAAAGCCGCAGCTGAAGCAGCCGGCCAACACGACCAAACCCCTCAAGAAGTGACCACAAAAAGCGAACTTGAAAGCGCTTTTCAGAATATTAGAAAAATCTTCAAGGGAAAGGATAACGCTTTTGTTAAAGAGACGTTGGAAAGATACTTTACCTCCAAGGAACCAATAATCACCATAGGGGACAGGACAGTAACCCTGACTGAAGCAAGAGCGCTTGCTCTTGACTATGCTATGGAAAGAGGGATCAAGTTAGACAGGGCGCAGGGAGTTTCTCCTTTAGTTAAAAGTGAGAATAAAAAGAAGTATGAAACTTTAAGCACGCTGCTTAACAGCTTTGCAGAAAACAAATTATTGAGTGAGGAGACAAGAAGAGATGTTTTAAAATTGCTGACTGGAGCAGAAGGCCTGTCAAAAGAAAACCTGGCAGAAGCCCGGGCACTAATAGAGAAAGCTCTTGAAGGGGCGAGCGCCAGTAAAGCTGCTAAAGCCGCTATGGTTGAGGCCTATCTGGCTGACGCAAGGACATGCGCATTGCACCCTGAGGCTTCAAAAGAAGCCATATTTAGGTTTCTTGTTGCAGGAGCAGACGGCCCGACAGCAGCAAAAATGGCTGAAGTTAGAGCCAGAATAACTGCAGCAGTTGAGGGTATCCTTGGCGATACTGCCGATGCAGCTGTCAAAGCTGCCATGGTTGAGGCGTATATGGCAGATGCAAGGGCAATGTACAACGGTAAACTTGCTGCATTGGTGGTAATGGCTGAAAATAAGGGACTAAAAACCCCTGACGGCCGTTCAGGAATAACTGCAGAAGAAGCCAGACTGTTAAGTGAATATAATAAAAGAGTTGAAGGCAAAGACATAATGGAGATATCAAGGGAAGACATAATGAAACTTACCCCGGAACAACTCGGTGAGCTCTTGATAAAAAAGATGCTGCCTTCTTTTCTAGAAGATGCTAAAAATATCGCAGCCCAAGGGGCCGACTACAGGGTTAAAGAAGGCCAGCTCGGTCTTTGCGTAGCTCTGGCTGAGGCAACTATCTTAGATCAATTAAATATTAAAAGCGGAGGATCTACTATACCTACACTTCAGCTTATGGTATTGCGTACAGGCGAAGGCAAGGAATCGGCCATAGGCATAGCTGCAATGACAGCTTATGATGTATTAACAAAAAAACTAGGCAGCGCAAAGATAATAATTCTTACTTCTCAGGGCAGTCTTGTGAAGCAGTTGTTTGATAACTGTGTAAAATTAAGGCCGGACCTGGCAAAAGAAGAGATGCTTAACCTTGATGCTACAAGCGACCCGAACGCCAGAAAAATGAAAAAAGGCATAATATTCATGAGCGGCGAGACATTTGACAGGGAAATACTTGCCGGCGGAGAGGTTTTTGACGGAGCAAACTGCCTTTTTGCCGATGAAATCCATAAGCTTCTAGTCCAGACAGATACCGTGCTTGGCAAGTCCCAGGGGAAGTTTTCAAGGCTTCAGGAGGGCTACTCCAGAATTGCGGAAATGATAAGAAAATCCAATGATAACGGTGAAGCTGTATTAGAAGCCTTGGCAAAAGGTGAAATCCCTATAAACGGTTTAACTACCGAGGAAGCGCAGGGGATAGCTGTGAAATTTAAATCTAATATGACGAAATCAATGGAATTTGGCGATAGTTATAAAAAAGGCATGTCAGAGCTCGTAGAGCCGCTCTGCGACCTGTATGATTTTACCGTTGGCAAGGAAGAGATGATGCGTTCACCCCAGGATATGTTAGCCCTGGCAGAGAGGTTTTTGGAAGCTGTTCAACGGGGCGAAAAAGGCACCGAACGCTTCATGGCATTGCTTAAAGCAAAGGGCCTGTCATTGGACAACAACGCTGATTCTCAAACCCTTCTTGAAACCCTTGTTAATATATTTGGCGAGATAAAGAACATAAAAGATATGAAATTTGGCAGGGATATTTCGTTTAAACAGAACAAAGACGGGACTTATGACTATGAATTGATGAACGGCAGAGGAAGGACCCTTGAAAATACGATTCTCGGTGAAATGAATATGAGCGTGCTCGCAGTTAGGCGGGCAGCGGAAGTAGCAGGGCATATAACAACTGCTGACCACGCAACTGAACTTGCCATGCTTGACGCAGCTATGCGCTCGCAGAACAGCGCTTCTACAAACATAGCCAAAGGGCTTGCCTACTTAAGGCGCCAGGGCGTGTCAATCGCTGCAGCTACCGCAACTACGGATACGATAGACCAAAGCGCGGCTGCTCTCGGTGCTGAAACTACAAGGTTGACTCTTGAGACAAGGGCTGAGTTGAAAGACAGGGTTGGTGTAAGCCTTGTGGAGACAGTTGCAGAGAAATTTAGAGCTATTATTGACTTTGTCCTTGGTACTGAAACAGTGGACAATGTTATCGCATTTGACGACATCCAAAAAATGAAAGAGGCTTTTGATGTCTCAGTTAAAGAATTGGTGAAAAAATACAGCACGGGAGATTTTAGAGCCAAAGATATAAAGCCTGTGGACTTTGAAGTTAGAAAGACGGTAATTGTCGACGGAAAAGAGGTGGAAATTGTAATTAAAGGAGTCAGGATACAAGGTGTGAGAGACGGTAAGACCGTTGTGTTTGACGAACTGTTATTTATTGACGCTCCTAATAAAGCGACGAGGGACTTCGGCAGCCAGGTGCTTAGAGATTACATACAAAACAATAAACTTGAAACCGAAAAAGTAGTAGGCGAGGACGGGAAGATAACCTACAAGCTCAAGGAAAAGGCCAGGGGCGAAAAGCCTACTATAGGTGCTATCGAAGGCGACCCGGACGGCGGAGCTGTAAGGAAACATTATTTTGTGATAGATTTGATAGAGGGAGAAAACTTCGCTGCTAGTAAAGGAGCGGCAGAAGGCGTTGCGGAACGTGCCATTAGTTTCAGGGAAGCAGGCACTAACTCCAGGCTCCTTAACAGCGCTGACCTTGTTCAGCAGATAATGCGTATCCGCGCAACTGACGACGGGCCTATGGCAAGAAGAAAAGGAAATTATGAAATTATAGTTGCCAGAGAAGATTTGGCTGCAGATATACAGGCCAAACTTGAAAAAGGTGAAAGTTTCCTTGATATCACAAGGGACGTTTCAGGCGATGTTGACAAAAATAACCTTAAAAGGGTAGTCCAGGCTGCAAACAGCGAACAGCTCGGTGAAAGAGAGATGGATATGTATATACAAGCTATTGACGCCTTTTCATTACTCGGCGGTGAAAACGGGAGTATAGGAAAGCCCAGGGCGATGCTTGAAATTATGGCTGAGCTTGTTTCAAACGGCAGGTCTGCAGCCTGGGTAGAACAGGTTTATACCTGGGTGGGCAGCAATAAAGAATTTGCAGGCCAGACAAACCTTATTAATGCACTTACGCAGTTAAAGAATTACATTGAGAGCATGCCAGAACACCCTATGTCCATATTCGGGGATCAGGTTACGGCTTTTATTTCACAGTTGATAGCGGAAAATAAACTGACAGGAAACCAGGTGAATACTATTTATCTTGCCCTGAACCCGCAATGGCAGTCAGACAGGAAAACTCGGGCAAGTTATACGGATAACCTTATATTAGGCATGATAGCAAACCAGACCGGAATGCCTGCCCCTGTCATCACCCTTGTTAATACTGCGGAAAATGAAGCTCAACAAACAGATGTTACAGGGATAAGGCCTGTTATTTCTTCAGTTCTTGCAAATGCCGTAGGTGCAGCCGGAACCGTTGCACTACCAGGCGCTTTGAAAGGGAGAAATGAGGATGTAGTTGCCTATATTAAAGCTCATTTTGATGAGATTGTAGCATCTTTGCCCGGCGTCAGTATTTCCAGCTCTATGAAAGATTATCTTCTTTCTCTGGACTCGGGAATAATAAACTGCGCAATATCCTCTCTTGCGGAACTTTTCGGGGAAAGTAAGATCGAAGAGATAGGCGAAGGTGTCGGTATAGGCAAGCTGATTTCAGGTTTCGCAAAACTGATATTGTCTGCGTACGGCATTGATATAATGAGCGGTACTTTCCTGACCAATAATATGAATAAATCAATGCCGTCTTTAAGTATGGAGGCTATACTTGAGACAGCCGCAAGATATAACGTTAAACTTAAAGGTGTTGAAGGGATAACGGATATGTCAGTCCTTGCCGATTATGTGAACAACAACGGCAGCGCCATATTACTGCTAAACATCAACGGTGTCGGGCATTTTGTGAAAGTAGTATCCCTAGATATAAAAAATGGAACTATTACCTATAAAGATAACGGTAAAGAAGTAACAGAAACCCTGGAAGGGGAGAACGGATTTAAGTCTAAACTGTCAAAAGAGGGATTGGCTTTGTTAGGCCTGGATGCAGCTGTCGGCGGGACAGTGCTTGATTCACAAAAATTGAGGAAATATAAAGGAAGCGCTGTAGATCTTGAACCGGGTTTTGCGCAAGCGGCACAGCAGAACGCAGCAGAAACTATAACAGCCGACAAGGGCATAAATTTACATACAAAGCTAAGCGACATAGCAAAGCTCGGAGGCAGTGCGGAAGCTGTAGCAGCCAGGATAGCCGCTCTATCTGATTTTGGTTTTTTAACCGCTCAGGAACAGGGGTTGTTCAGGGCTGTCCTGACATCTTTATTAGTTACCAACGCTGAACTTGCCTCCAAAACTAAGAACAGAGGGACAATTGCCGATTCGATAAACAGCTTAACTTTAAACGATGTCTTAGACAAGATACAGGTGCAAAGTGCGATCCTTGAAGCCGTAACTGCTGTAAAAGCCGGCACAGTTATAGAAAGGTATCAGGCAGGCTCTATAACGGATTTGCCAGGGCTCCTTGCCACTATTGAACAGCTTACCGGAAATAATAAACTTGCTCTTGTTGACCGGTTTATAAATGCTGTGGAACTGCGTTCAGCAAGAGAAGGTTTCAGAGGGTTCAATCCAAAAGAGGTTCTTGCCATACAAAGCTGTTTAGCTCAGCTTGGCTCAGTGGATCTTACCGATCGGAATATAGATGTAGACAGGGTCGCAGCTTTGATCAACAGGATAACGTTATCCTGGAGTTATATCGCTTTAAAAGCGGTTAATGCAACCCAAACGCCTGCAGTCAGGACATCGGTTATTTCAGCTGATCAGCCGTTTTCAGAAGCCTCGAAATCAGGCATCGATGCCAGGCTGGCGATGGCTATATTCACCGGCAATGAAGCCCTGGATAAAGCTGTTGAAATAGTTGAAGTCAGAGCAAAGGCCGAAGGCAGGCCTGTTTCCAGGGATGAAGTAAAGAAGGATTTAAAGAGAAACCTTGCAGACATAATTATGACAGAGTGCAGAGGAGACTTAGCTAACCTTGATGTTGAGCAGAAACGGGCGATATTGTCAACAAAGGGCGTAGGTTTGCTCTACCAGCTGGCACTTATTAAAGCTTCATCATTAGCAATGGAAAGAGCAGCCAAAACAGGCGAAACCGTCAATGTTGATCAGCTGTTAATAGAGCAGTCTGTAGAAATTGTAAAAGCTCAATTAAACCTGGGCCTTGCAGATACAGCGGCTGGTGAACGTACGGGCAATATAAAAGCTGTTGATATGCCGGTCGCAGAAGTCAGTAAACGTCTTTCCCGTACGGTTGATTCTGGCATTAATGCCGGGCAGGCTATGGCTATATTTGCAGACAGGCAAGCCTTGAGTGACATAGTTGAAATCAGGGCAAAGGCCGAAGACCGGCCTGTTTCTATGGAAGTAAGGCAGGAAGTAAAGAGGAACCTTGCAGATATAATTATGGCCGAGTGTAACGGAGACTTAGCTAACCTTGATGTTGAAAAGAAACAGGCGATATTGTCAGCAAAGGGCGTAGGTTTGCTCTACCAGCTGGCTCTTATAAAATCCGCATCCTTACAAGTAGCTATCGATAAGTCGATAGAAATTGTAAGGACTGAATTAAATAAAGGCCTTGTAGATACAACCGCAGCCGCAGAAAAGAGACAGGTTTCTTCAGCTTTGCTGCAAACAGGGATTGAAGGTATCTCGTTTACCGATGCGGTAGAGTTACTTACAGAGGTGATCAGCTCTAATAAACACCCTTCAGCAGATATGCAGAGAGAAATGGCAAAGCTGGCAGAAATAATTATATCTGGGAACGGCGGTTTGCTTAACCTTACAAAAGAACAGGCGCAGGTATTACGTTCTGAACTGTCAAGTGAACAAGGTGAAGGTATATTGGAGGTGCTGGCTCTTGCAATGGCAAATAAAGGAGAAGCTGCTACAGCCAAAGCGGCTAAGGATAAAATATTGTTCCAGTTGGACGCCGCAGCTCTAAGGGTAGATTTTTACGGGGCAGCTGCCAGGGCTGAAGTTTTATCAGCCGAGAAACTGGCGGCAGATTTGGCTCTGCCTGAAGCTCAGAGACAGACGAATATTACCGCACAAACAGCTATAGATATCCTTGCAAGTAACGGGATGCTGGCTGTTGTGGCCCGGGCAAAAGCAAAAGCTGAAAGCATGACTTTTGAAGCAGCCCTAAGCGATGTAAAGGCAAAATTGGTGACAATAGTGCTTGCGGAAAATAAAGGCAATTTGTTAGGCCTTACCCCTCTTCAAGCTGCAGCGCTTAGGTCCTGCGAAAATGAGCTTGCAGATGCTGTTTTGGGCCGCGTCCCTTCACTTGAGACAAAAGCTCAAGCCAAAGAATGGATTGAAAAACAATTGAGCAAGGTAGCGGAAAGAACCGGGCTGGCTTATCAGTCAAATTTACTTATGAACGAAATACTTGCTTCGGAGCAGGTCGAGCAGACAGAGGCCAGGGATTTGTTGAGAGCAGATATTTTAAGAAGGGCGAATATAATTGCCTCTGATGTTTTAAAAGATGCCTCTAACCTTAATAATCTGATAAATTTACAAACTATTATAACGGCATTGATTAATTCGAAGTTAGCGGATACACAAACTATTTCTTCGCTCATGTCCGGATTTACTTCTGCAATGTCCAGGCATGAGGAATCCGGCGGCGCCAAGCTTATGAATCAGCTTGCCATGGTAAGTATGTTCATGAGCGACCAGCAATCCCAGACAAAAATTGAAGACTATGTGCTCTCGGTAAATAGGTTAAGCGCCGGTGTCCTGGCGCTTTCGCGGGCTGTGCTGCAAATGGGCAACAACGTGGAGTTAAAGGTTTTATTGCATAAACTCCTTGCCTCGGTTAATATAAGCAATTTAGGAATGCAATACTGGGAAGCAGTTTTTGCAAAGGAAGCCAGAAACGATTCGGAAAAAACAGCGTTGTTAGCGCTTCTTACAGAAGAAAACGCGGAGATTGCAAAAGAAAAAATGGAAGAAAAGAGGGTCAGGGAAGTTGAGGTTGCAGCAAATTTAGGCGCTGAGGCAAAAGGCAAAGCATACCAGGGCGATTATGCAAAGGCTATGATGGAAGACGCAGCACTCGCAGGGAATATAGTAGAAGCTACCGGGAAAGATCAAGTAAAGGCCCGGTTCATCCTGGTGGGCAGTAAATGGTTTAGAGTTGAGCAGGACAAAATCTCGGTTTTGAAATATAAGTTGGTTGAGGTAGCCGATAAGGGGTTGTCAAACGAGCTTGCTCAGTCCTTTGGCAGGGCCACTCTGGCTGCGGCAGAAGAGGCAAAACAAGCAGCAGAAAGAGCCTCAGCAACAGGGGTGCAGAAGGGAGCTGCCGTGTCAGAAGTTGCGGCAGGCGCAGAAGGACAAGTGGCAGGGGCGCGTGAAGAAATTGAGGCTGGCATAAAAGAAGAGGTAAAGCGCGCCAGGGAAGACGTACGGCGCTATAATCCTTCTCTTGAGTCTATTGATGATAAAACGTGGGCTTGGCTCGCAAGGACTCCCGTAGGCAGGTATGTGTTGGCTGTATTAATTGAAGCCAAGTGCAGGGCTCAATTCGATGAATTATACAAAGGGGCGCCAAGGGATGCAAACGGAAAGCGTGTATATAAAATGGATGACTACATGCCAGGCGGAAGCCAGGAGCATACGCCTCTGGGCAGGGCACTTGAAAAAATAAATGAAGCTGCCAAAGAAACAGAGGCTGTTTTGAAAATAGCTCAAGCAAGTTATCAGGATGGAAAGGCCCAGGGCCAGGAAAGAGTTGTGGAAATGGTAGTAGATTATTTTGTAGACGTATTGGAAAAAAATAAAGGCGCTGATGCTGCCGGCATAATTGAAAATATTAAGCGTGCGCCGGAAAAAACCGTAGAAGTTGAAAAAGATAAAAGGGAAGAAAAGAGGGTCAGGGAAGTTAGGGTTGCAGCAAATTTAGGCGCTGAGGTAAAAGGCAAAGCATACCAGGCTGATCATGCAAAGGCGATGGACGACGCCTTACTTAAGGGAAATATAGTAGAAGCTACCGGGAAAGACCAGGTAAAGGCGCGGTTCATCCTGGCCGGTAATAAATGGTACAGAGTCGAGCAGGACAAAACTTCAGTTTCAAAATATGAGTTGTTTGAAGTAGACGATATGGGGTTGTCAAACGAGCTTTCTCAGTCCTTAGGCAGGACCACGGTGGCTCAAGAAGAACTTGCAAAAAAAGCTCAGGAGGCGGCTCCTGTTCAGGCAGGCCAGACAGTTTTAAAAGCAGCTGACAGGGAAGCTGTCAGTGCCGTTGTCCAAACCCCTGAAGTTCAACAACAATTGGCTGCGAGAATAGAGTCTCTTGCAGGGCGTGCAGGCAAAAACAGCCTGGACACCTGGGACGCATCGAAATTAGACGATAAGAAGGCAGAGGCGCGTAAAAATAATTTAGAAATTCAACACGGCAAGTTTGATCTGATAGACTTGGCTTTAGGCGGGACTGCCCTGGCTGTGTTGCAGGCAGCTGCAAAACAGATAGCGGCAACCTATGATTTAAGAAAAGATTCCGTTGAAGGAGAAGCAACAGGCGCAGTAGCAGAAGTGCGTAAACGGCAGAAAGAGGTGGTTGGTTTAAGAAGCAAGGAAGAAATACAAGCTGAAGACTATATTACGCAATTAGCGAGAGCAGGAGAAAAAGGACAACCCACTTTGGAAGAGATGGCGCAGAAGGAGGAATTTTGGGACTTCATGGCAAATAACGAGATGAGTTTAGGGCTTTGGGCCAGTTTACGGACAGCTCTTCTTAAAAAGTATCAGTTGTCAGAAAATGATATTCCTAACGCGATAGCCTTAAACCTTGCAGCAAAATATGATGTAGCAGGAGACGTAACGGTTACGGCTAATGGAGACGGCACCTACAAAGCAAGTTATGTGAAAACAAATAGAGCCGGCACAAAGACTGTGGAATTAACACTGTTAGAAAAAGATGTCAAAGGCATAGTAGAGCAGAGAGAGCTTGAGCTAGCCTTAAAACCGGCTATTGATTCAATGGTAGAGATAGCTACGAAAAGGCTTGAGACCGAAGGGACATCCCCTGAAGACTTGACTATGTATTATATAGCTTTAATGGTGATGCTGGCTAATTTTATCACGGTAGACTATATGCAAAAAGGTTTGCTCTCTGAACAATCCTGGGGCGGCTCTGTAATGGCAAAGGACGGCGGCGCAACCATAATGTTCCGTGCAGGCGGCGGAAAAACAGCGACAGGGGAAATAGCTGTTGCCGCAAGAGCTCTTATGTGCAAGGCAAGGCACGAAGGCAATGTTATTTCATTAACCGCGATGAGCCCGCTGATCGACCAGGGAGTTGCGGATATAAAACCTGCTCTTTCGATGCTGGGCATACATGTAAAAGCCCTGCATAATGAAGGCGACGATGCCCCGCAGACGTCGAAAGAAAAACAGGAGTATTTCTCAGAGCCCGGAGAAGTTATTGTTACTGATGCCGCGGCTGTCATTTACACCCGTGAAGATGAAATGAGCGAAAACCTTGATATATTCCAAAAGCATATCCACGTTCTTATAGACGAAATAGATTTAAGCGCAAGAACGCCTACTTCTTATGTGCGCGCCATGGCCTCTGACCTTGTCTCGACCGGAAAAGAGGCAACGGGGGTATTTGCCGATATCATAGCCCAATGGCTGCTTGACGGCGGGATAGGAGATGTTTATAAACGTGCTGTAGAGCAGGGTAAGTTTACTGAAGAAGTAGAAAAATCCTTTGCTGAAGCCAGGGCCAGCCAGGAAAAGAAAGCAACGACCTTAATCGGGGAAGGGTGCCTTACTTTCGATGTGGCCGGCGCAGGCGAGTTAGGCGATGTCAGGCTTACAGATATGGGGAAACGGCGTATAAAGAGAATGTTTGAAGAAGGCAAGAAAGGAAGAGAGGCTGGGACGTGCATTATAGGCGAAGATGTCACTCTTGAAAAATTTGAAGAACAGGTACTTGAGCAATTAAGGGTTAACCTGGCTGTAAGGGCAAATAAAAATATAACGATTATTAAGGAAAACGGGAAGGATGTAGTTAAGCTTATAGACAAGACCGGCGCCATAACAAATCAGACTCCGGACTGGATGACCGCTAAGCAATTTAACCTTATGAGGACAAGTAACGGTTTAGTTACTCAGGCGTTTGAAAAAATGCGTACGACCCAGACAGGCACTTTTGACACATTTATGAAAAGAGTACGAGATGGCGGTAAAGAGTCTTCGGTCATGGGTATGACAGCCACTTATTCAAGACAGGCCTTGGATGAGCTTGCAACACTTACAGGTTATGATAAGTCGCGCATCGGCATAGCGCTTCCGACAACTTTCCCGAGCATAATAAACTTTGACGGGTATATAAGCGCAGCTGATTCGAAACGGCTTGCCCCTGCAATAGCTGGCTGGATCACACAAAAAGGCCGCAGAGACGGAAGGACTATGCTCATCCCTCTTTCTACCGTAGAGCAGGTTAACGGGCTAACAGATGATTTAAGGAAAGACCTGCCTAAAGGTTACAAAAAAATAAGGGTTATAACCGCAGACACAAAAATAAAAGACAGTATTGACCCTGTGACAGGCGAGAAAATACTCGGAGCAGACTCTATACTTGCCGAAGCAAGGGCAAACCCGGATATTCTTGTCATAGTACAGTTTACTTCTGCTCTTAAAGTAAACAACAGCGGTATTGTAGACGGGGAGTACTTAAGAAAAGTAGGTTCTTTCGGGACAGGGAACATCGTGGTTATAGGTGACGCAAGTTTGGGCAGAGGCATAGATATAAAATTGCTGAAACAAAATAGAAAGAGCCCTAATTTTATAGAGTTGGCCGCTCAGCTCAAAGCTGCAGGGTTTGTAGATACAGCCAAACTGGAAAAGCTTCAAGAAGCTGTTAAGGCAAAAGCCGGCAAAGATAAAATAGCAGAACTTCAGGCGGAAGTAGACGTACAGGCTTATGAATTTGTAGACCCACTGATAGATATGTTCAATATTGTTGACGATGACAGGAATGCCGCAAACCGTCAGAAAAAAGCTGAGAAAATAAGCGAGGCATTCAGCACCATGCAGTTAGCGATACTGAATAAGGCACTTAGAGCGGAAGGGATTACCCTAGATAGGTTGCTAGAAAGAGAAAGGGATCAAAAAAGGTTGGACCTTGCCGAAAGGCAGGCATTATTTGCTTATATTGACGCACTGCAAAAAGGGGAATCCCTTGAAGCCAAAGGTATTGATGTGCCGACCGCAACAAAAGCTCTGAAAAAGGTTTTAACGGATACCCGGGCACAGGCTATCGCAGAGGCGTCATTCAAGATAGATCTTACCAGAAGAATATTGTTTACTACAATTGTAAGCGGGTATGCCAACCTTGTGCTGCCGAGTTCTCTTTCCATCGGCGAATATATACAACAGGTATTCAGAATCGGACGCTTCGACAGGCCCGGAAGCTATTCAATATTAATTAATATGGCCGAGAATGAAGGTAAAGACGCTAAAATATCTCCTTACGCGTTTATACAGCAGAATTTAGAGGCCAGGATGCCGGGGGTATTCCAGGATAAAAAATTCGCAAACAGGACACTGAAGGAAGTCCAGGCTGTAAGAGACAGGTTCATGGCTTTATGCGATGCCTTTGATAATTTAAGAGCAGGCAAAGATTTGGAAGAATCAGCCGGACTATTGCTCGATAAATTAAGCGATGAAACGGAAAGTTTCGAACTGCTTGAAAAAGGCATAAGGTTGATGATCAAAAACAAGAGGGATGTCAATGTATCCCGCAACTTGACCAAAGAAGAGATCGAGGAATTAAATAGAGAGATAGAAGAACTTCAAGCTTTCAAGGATTTGCTTTTCTCTGAAGACACCGCAGAAAAAACTAAAAAGCTGCAGGAAATGAGGGAAGAAATACTTGGGATTGACGCTCAGCTGGCATCTGAACTGCAGGATCCAACTAAACCCTGGTCCGAGGATAATAACCCTTCTTTGTCGCTTGAAGATAAGGACCGTTTAAAAACTAGAAAGACATTACTTGAAATTTTAGCCAATGATTTAGACAGGAATATAAGGTTACAGGGGTTAAGAGACAGCTATGCAAGAACTGAAAATAAGAAGGGTTTTGCTGCTGATGCGGAACTTCAGGCTATCGTTCAAAACGAACTGACCAAACTTAATGCGGCGTTTTTTGAAGGATATAAGATCGCAGCTGACAGGCAGGATACCAGGGACACCGACTCAAGGCGGCAGGACGGGCCGCTTTCTTTTGTAATTGAAAGTTATGCAGCAACATTTAAACGGTTTGAAGACGCCATTCATTCCGGAAAGATCAAAGGTTTTGACGAACACAGCATCGCAGTGCGGATGGTCTCTGACATGCTTAAGAAATTTGCCGAAAAAGAGCTTACACTTGAACAATTAAAGATGTCGCTCTCTGTATTATTCGGCAATTTGAACCTGGAAGGTTTCACGAAAGAGATCCTGGATACAAAAACAGCGGAAGATCTGGTAGATACGTTTACACGGCAGCTTTCCAGGCAGGGCAGGAAAAACATCCTGGCAGAGGGCCTGCTTGACCTGATGAAGAGCTATAACGCTTCAAATTTTGTAAAGGGCGGCCAGGACTGGCAGCACAGGTTAGGTGCCATGCAATTGCCAAACGGGAATTTTAGTATTCCAAGTGTTAAGGCCGAGTCGACTATAGGAAAAACCGTAAGAGGTTTTATAGGTTTTGTGAGGGGGAAGAATAAGTTTAGAGATATACAAGCTCCAAGCCTCAATTTTAGTAAGAGCAGAATTGATGTTAAACTCAACCTTGGCCAGGGAATAAAGGTCTTTGTAATGGCAATTATAGGGAAAATATCGGCTGTATCTAAAACAGGAGAGCTGTTAAGCGGGTTCCGCATTGAATTTATTAGCAGGCGCTCTATAGATGGTGTATTAAAGAGTTACATAAAAGAACAAGTTGCAAATTTGAGCAGTACCGCGGGCGTTGTAAAGTCCTATAACGATAAAGCAGTACGCGAACTTGCTTATGATCTGGACTTTTTGGCACAAGCTATAGAGGAGGCGCAAAAACGGGAAGTAGGCTTGGCAAAAGACTTCCTTATCATGTGGGCTAGATTAAAACATATAAAATGGCTTGAAAAATACGCTAAAACGTTAAAAGCAGACGATAAAGTTGTGGACGTCCTGGTTGATTTAATAGAGAAGAAAAGAGAAGAAATTGCCCGCTTAAAAGTTGAGTCCATAGAAATGCTTGAAGGCAGCGTGGCTATAAAGAAGGGGAGAGACGGAAAATTGCATGCCGAGGAAATAGAGAAGGCGGTTGTACGCGAAATAGAAGCCGAGTCAAGCAAGAAGCAGTCAAGAACGGAAAAGTTTTCAATGTATGCTCAGATAGTATTTGATGTTTTAAGAATAAAATTATTCCGTTCAGGATTAAGTGTGGTTGAGGGTACAAACCTGAAGGGGCATACTTCAGAAGTTATAGATACTTCCCCTGCAGGGAATGTGAAAAGAGTTGAAAACGTTGAACAATCCGGAAAGCGTACGGCAGTGGCTGGTGATGGCGTTAAGTATGATTATAATGAGGAACTCCTCAATGCTGAAGCAAGGAGGCGTGCAGATGCTGAACTTACCATTGATCTAAGGGCCAAGGCTGAAGCCGCTAAGCCTGAAGAAGCTAAAGATAAAAAGAAAGAAGCTAAAGCAGTAAAATCAAAGGCCGAAAAGACGCGGCAAATGACTTTGCAGAGCGTTGAAGGACAAGCCGAAAATAAGATGAAAGCGCAGGCACAGGCACAAGCACAAGAGGAGGCACAGGTACAAGTGCCGCCGGAGCCGTCTAAAGAGCAAATCCTAGAGAATGCAGAAGTAAGAAGCCTGGCCAGAGGTGAAATTGTCCAGCTGCTTGCAAAAGTGAAAAACAATAATAACAGGCTCAGTGCATTAGATGCGGAACAACTTGAAAGGCTTACCAATTTGTACCCTGATCTGGTAAAGGAAGTTGCACAGGAACTTGGAAGAACCCAGTTTGAGACACATAAGGAAAAAGGCGGCCTTGCAGGTCTTATAAAGAAGGTTTCAGGGTTCTTAAAAAAGTTCTTTGATTTTTCAACTCCGGCTGCAGGCGTTAAGTCGGTGGCAACCATAGCTGGAGTTGGGTTATTGTTCGCTTTTGGAGGGCCTATAATAGGGTTATCCGGCCTGTTGATACTTGCTTTCTTGCAGGATACGCTAATGGGTTTATTCGGCGGAGGCAGTCTTAAGGACAAACTTCCGTTCGGCCTTGGTAAAAAGCTCGGAGGGCTGTTGCCTGGCGCTGATTCCGGGAAGCAGGTTACCTGGGGTGCGGCTATTGCTGCAGTAACGTTTACGACCATAATTTTGACATCTTTAATACTTACAGGCGGGCTTGGCCTTTTTGCAGTGCCGATACTTCCTGCAATCTTTGGGCCTGTACTGCATGTAGGCGCTGTATTATTAGGGCCTGTAGGGAATATAATTGCCGCATTCTTAGGGCATATACTAGGCGCCGGAACACTTGCATCTTTGGGTAATATACTGGGTGCCGGAGCGTTTGCATCCTTAGGCCATACGCTGAGCGGAGTGGTTGCAGGCATAACTGGCCAAACGCTTGCAAATATCGGTATGATGTTCCTTCCGAAAGTCCTTGATAAGGGATTGGAAATAGCGAAGTCGAAAGTTGGTGATCCTATTAATGCTAAAGTTATAACTCCTATAAAAAATAAGCTGGGTATAGAAGATAAAGCAGATACAAAGGGAGCAGACGAGGCGTTAAAGAACGGCGTTGTTTCAGCTTTAAAAGCTTTCGGTATAACAAAAGAAAGCACTCCTCAGTTGTTTGAGCAGTACACAAAAAATCCGGATCCGAGGATCCCTGCTTATCTTAACTGGTTAAAGAAACAGGGGCTTGAGCCGTCTATTATTTTGTTTAGCGAAAAAACACTAAAGGATTTTACTGAAGCAGCGAAAATTATTGGCTCTTTTAGATTAAATGTGACTGACCTGAACCTTGGCAGGTTTAAAAAGACATTGAAAACTAACGCTAAACTTAATGCGCTTATTATTGAAAAACTCGGCATTAAACCTGAACAACTTGATACACTTACAGAACAACAGCTGGTGGATGCCTTAAATGGCAAGATTGATACGCTTACAGACGAGCAGAAACAGCTGGTGCAGGTATTAAATAAAGCTATTGAGGGGCTTAAAAGGAAACAACTGGCGGATGCATTGAATGAAATGCTTTACCTGGATGATTTGTATACGAAGATTGGGCAAGATGCCGCATTGTCTGACGAAGAAGCAAATAAGATATTGATAAAAGCAAGGAACAATCAAGCGTTAACAAACGATGAGAGGCTATCATTGAACATGGCTATTTTATGCGAATTTTACCCGAAAGAAATTAAGAAGACCCAGACTAAATTGCTGAAAACCGAAGTTCCGGCAGATGAAACAGGCATTGTCTACGCCGATTATGCTGCAGAAAACATTCTTGAGCAGGCAGGCAGTTACGGCACGGTTTCACAAGCGTACATTGACCTTCTTATATCGTCGCTTGTAAGGCTTCAGGTTATAAGTGCGGAAGATGTAAAGAACAAAACGCTGCAGGAAATAATGTCAATTGCCAAGAACAAGATTGCGGAAGCGAAAGGTTCCATAAAATTATCCGGTACCACAGAAGCTCTTATAGCTCTGCTTGCAGACCCGGGTCAGGACAAGGCACAGGTGTTTAAGATCGCAAGAGAGCTTGCAAAGATAAAAGAAAAAGAAAAGGGCGGAGCCCTAGACCCGCAGATGTTGAAGCAATTTGGAAATAATCCTCAACTGATGCAGATGATGCAGCAGATGCAGCAGCAGCAGCCCTTTGAGTATACAATGGCGCATGTTGAACAGGTTATTGATGTTATGGACCGTAAAGGCGGGAAAGGCCCTGAGCCTGAGAAACGGCGCCTACAGTTGGAAAATACTGTCTTGCTTCTTATTTTAGGCAGCGGGCAGCGTTTGGTTGACCAGGCAAAGGAGATAATCGAAAGCGAAGGAAAAGAGGGCGGCCTTCTGGAAAACATGGCCAAGACAAGGGCTTATCTCTGGTATGAAGAATACAAACAAACAGGCAAGACTCTTGCTCCAAACCCTGAAGACAGCACAGCCCAGTATTTTGAAGCTTTGAGGCAAATCAAAGAAGAGCAGCAGAAGATCATTGATGATCAGGGAAAACATAGTGCGCAGGCTATGATAGAGACTCTGAAAAGAGAATTTATAACGGCCAGGAATGAATACACGGATTTCTATCAGAAATATTTTGATGCAAAACGCGACTGGAAAAAACAACCTTTCGGCAGCCTTGATACTGATAAAGAGTATTTAAACGGCATAAAATTGACACCCGGGTTTGATTTTGCGGAATATCTGAAGAAGTTCTTTGCAGGCCATCGTATGGACAAACCGGCAAAGGGCATAGCTAGTGTTGTTGACGCCATGTTTAAGGGGTTGGCTGAAAAGTTCGCTGGCTCCGCCGATATACTTGCGTCTCTTAATGCACTTATAGCATCGTTAAAATCCATGCCGTTTGAACTTAAAGAGCCGGCCCATTACGGCCAGGAACCCGCCAAAGACAGGAACTTCTTCCAGTTTATAGATGAAGACACACAGATACAGGCATTGATAGCTGCTGTGCAAAAAGACTTTAATCAGGCTAATGTAGAACAGCTGGTTAAACGTTTAAGCGATCTTATCCAGCAATACCCTCAGGATAAGTCCCAGTGGGACCCTGCAGAAGGTGTAAAAGACGGCTGTATTTCGGCTACCCTGCGCACATATCTTGCAGCTCTTATGCTTGAGACCTGGGCGGATAAATACAATTGGAAAAAGGTGAGTGTCGACACCGTTGAAGTTATGATGGCCGGTTCTGAAAAGGTCTCCAGAAAAGCCCTCACGGTTTCGGTCGGTAATGATACTACTGTTGTTGATTTTGGCAAGGCATTGCGTCTGGGCAGAGTAACGACAGCTAAAGCCTTTTACGGCAAAGAAATAGAGATAACTTTGTCGGTACCCGAAGAGGCCAAGTTCACTATCCTTTCAGGTAAGACTATTGGACAGAACCTGCTGTCTGCTCATTTAAACAATGTAGCCGTAAATCAATTATTTCTTCAAAAAAAGACACAAGAAGCTGAGACTATGTTAAATCTGGTTATAGGCATGGGCGGCGATATATCTTTGGCATTAGGAAACCTGTTTATAATGTTAGGAGAACAAGGGAAGTGGGATGAAGCGATGGAGTTGTGGGAACAGTATGAAAAAAAGATACCTCTTACGGCTCCGTATGCACAGCTCTATGAACAAGCAGCCAAGATCTATAACAGGCTGGCTGGTATAGCTGAAAGGAATGAAGATTATAAGGAAGTTTCTGCTTATTACGCTAAAGCCGAAAAATGTGCCAGTGCAGCTATCGCAAATGCTGCTGATAAGAAAATAAAATGTTTAGCCTTAAATGAATATGCAACTACGCTTCGCGGCCTGGGAAGGCTTGAAAGTAAGCCAGAGAAATATTCCGAATTATTCAAAAAAGCTAAGCAGGCTGCAGAGGAACTTATAGCGTTAGGAAAAGAAATACAAAATGAGGAGGCGGAGTTAAGTGGTTATGACTCAATGGTATATATATTTATCGATGAATATCATAAGACTGATGTCAGATTGCCGCAAGTAGAAAAAGAGATAATGAAATATATAAACCTGGCTACTCCGTTGTGTAAAAAGCTCAAGAGAAATGAAGACCTCGGCAGAATGGCGGCTTCTCTTGCGAGCATTTTGTTAGGGCAGGGAGATTATAAAGGAGCTGAACAACAGTACCGCAAGGCTTTGAAATTTGGGTATACGTCTGTTGAGATATGGAATAATTTGATTATCGTTATGCTGCTGCAGGACGAGAGCCGTTCCCGGGATATAAAAGATGTGGTAGCCCAGGCTTTTCAGGGCGGGTTCCTTACTGAAAAGCATTTATCTTTGCTTTTAAAGAGGATAGCTAATAGTGACCAAGCCACAAAGGACCACTTAGTAACAACGGCTCATTGGGGCGAAGATTATTTGAACGCTATTGCCTTATTGTTCGAAGAAGCCCAGGAGAGCGGTTTTGAACCTTCTAAATTGCAGCCTGTGCCGGCAAAGAAGCTCCAAAAGCCCGCAGAACCCGAGCCTACACTTAGGGAAAAGTTAGTTGATGCGTTTATTTATGCTGTATCTTTGCGGGATGAAGGAACCGAGGATAAGGAATTCCATAAAATTGTAGCAAAGTATTCCGGTGCGCCTGATATTATGAAAAATGCACAGGTACAAATGGCTTATTTAAGGTTCAGCAGGATAACGGATGCAATGAATAATGCTTCAAGTAGAACTGAACAGAATATGCTGCGGCCTCAATACGAGGCTGCACAACGTGCTTATTTTGGAGCTATTGCAGATGTTATGATCGCAGGAAAGAACGAAGGAATAAATAAAATTATACAGAAATATGAGCAACTCAGGCCTAAGGAAACCCCTACTGATGAAAAGCTGCGCGGTATCGCTGACAGGTGGATTGTTGAGGCAGTAGCGGATTATGGTTTCTCAACTATGTATTCAAAACAACGGCCGGAGGATATTCTAGATCAAATTTTTGATGCCATTAATGTGCAAAATGAATTTCCGGGTTACAGTGATTATGCCAAAAGAAATATTGCAAAAAGGCTTGCGGTAATTATAGCAGCTCAGGAAACAGAATATTTTAAAGAAAAGAGGCTTGATGCCAAAGGCCTGGATGAGATTCTTGGAAAAATCAAGGCTAAAATACCTCTTACTCGTGACAATGTTGAAAGCATGATATATCTGTTCATTGAGCAGATAGATTTTATAAGGAATGACGGCCATGTCATAGCTATGGAAGCATTAGAATTCTTTGTAAAACTTAAAGATGAATTAGACAAATTAGGGCCGCAAGACAAAAAATTATATACGGGTGCATTGGGCCAGTTTATTGCGGTTATGGAAGGATATCAATATTCAGAATGGGTAATTAATTTTAGGTCAGCGCTTGGTATCCCGACAGGCGAAAACATACCGGATGGTTTGGCTAATTTGCCCAACGTTGATTTTAGCAGTATAATGCAGGGTACTAGGGTCGCATTTATCGGAGAAAATGCTGCGGAGCTTTCAGATTTGTTTTATGTGATGAACATGGTTGAAAAATTGAAGGAAGCAGGCATAACACATCTGTTTTCTGGAGGCATAGCAGAAGGCGGTATACCTGCTTCAGACATACAGACTCCGGCCAAACCTTTACAATTGTTGTATAAAATTGCAGAAGAACAGGGTATAAAAGTCGTTAGCATAGAAATACCTATTGAGCAATATAGGGCTGCATTTAAAGAGGCTGCTCCGGACCTTTATGATGCGCTTGGAAATAACCCTACATTTAACCAGCTTACTAATGCTAGTCTTAGGATTAAAGCTCAGGATATGGCTCTAAGTTTTAGGATTCAGGCAAAACTTTTCATGCATCCAGTCTGGGCAGATGCGATCAAGGCTGAATTGGACCAGGACCCGAGGGCAAAAGCTGTTTGCTTCATAGGGGCAGGTCATAACATGAATCCCATAGAAGTTTTTGAACAACAACCTGTAGCCAAAGGGCAGGAAGCGGCAAAAGCCAAAGCTATAGCAAAATTAGAACAGGAAAAACTGCAGGCTCCTTTTGAGATATTAAATGGAAAAGGTATTCCTGTAGTAAGAATTAACTTAAAGGCAACAAGCAGCAATGAAGTTGGGAGTGAAGGTAAATATAAGGCTGCTACAGGTTCAGGTATCTCTACTATCTATGTGAATAGGCAGCTTTCAACGGATGATGCCACTATCCAGAAAGTAGTTGAAACCGCCAGAAAGCTTGCACAGGATAGAGTTAAGGCAAAAATAGTAAAAGCTGTTGCTAATGCGGTATCAGGCTCTGTTCCGGGTGCACCATCGACAGGCAAAAAGCCTGCAGTAGCTAAGACAGGGAAGCAGGCAGCGGATGCAGCTGCTGTTGCCGTTTTAGATACAGTTCCGGGCACAACCCTTGTTGAAGATGTTCAGGGCGCTACTATGCAGGTAGGAGAACTGATAATACCGGTTAGGTTCCTGCATAAAGAAATAGAGATTACAGCTATGATCATGAAATTAGCTTATAGGACTGATGATGAAGGGGTGAAGGGCCTTACAAATGATGAATTATTATACAAGTTTGACCAGGATAGGAGAAGGACGATAATCCGCGCATTCTTCGGAGTTACACAGCCTAAAGAAGTAAACTCGGTTTATTTAGAGCATATGACCAAGATATTTAGCACTCAAGATCAGCTGCTTAAAGAACTGGGAGCTGACTCTTTAAATGAAGATGAGATACTTACTAAATACATCCTGAGAACGCGGCTGGTGGAGACGATGCTTAAAGATGGCAAGTTTACCGCACAGGAAGCGTTTGTACAGATGGGTTACCTAAGGACCATAAGGAACCTCTTGTTAACTGACGGTGCGGTTGTTAAATTCTTTGCTGCGGGGACTGATATAACGGAATTAGCTGGAGAGATAAATAAAAATGATAGTAAACTTGAAACAAAGCTTGGAGCTATGGACGTAACAATACCTAAAGTCGTAGGCGCTGAAGTCCAGGAAGAAACATTTAATCTGGCGTCCCTGCAGGAAGCGTTGAGCAAGGATAAAACCATGTCTGAAAAATTACAAGATTTTATTTTTGATGCTATCGGGATGAGCGGTTCCGAAAGGATAGATGATGTAATTGAAGACAGGCTTAAAGACCTGGATAAAAAGTATGGCAAGCCTATGACGCCGTTTGGAGCTAAAGGCATAGTTGGTGCGGCATAAAACAGTGCACGGTGGCAGGTAACTAGTTGCAAAGGACAGGAATTTGTATATATTTGAAAGGTTTCTCAATGTGGGCATATAGGACAAGAAAACATGTTCTATGGAAAAGACTTTCATAAAGATAACATCCATTTGACTTAATATTTATGTTTTGTTAAAATAAAAACTGCATGGATAAAAAAAGAGTTTTAGCTATAGATGACGATGCAACGATAGGAGAACTGCTGAAAACAGGGCTTGAGGCATTAGAGTATGATGTAGATGCAGTATCAAATGAACCTGAGCTCTGGCAATCTATCGAAAAGAATAAGCCGGACGTAATTTTGATGGATATAGCTATGCCTGGAATTGACGGCATAAGGCTCTGCAGAAATATAAGGCTGCTGCCCGAACTAAGGAATATTCCTATCATTATGGTCAGCGCATTTAGCGATAAGAGGACATATCACGATGCGATGCTCTTCGGAGGAGATGACTTTTTATCAAAACCTTTCGAAATTTCAGATGTCCAAAAGAAAATAGAAGATTCGCTCGCTAGATTAAATACGAAAAACGATAAAAATATAATACGATAAAATTAATCTAAAGAGGTAATTTATGTCAATTGTTTTAATTATTTGCGCAGTTTTATTTACAGTAGCGATTTCCGTGGTAACGGTATTTTTAGTAATAATGCTGATTCAGGCGCGGCGCACAGCACATGAGGCTGAAGCATTACTTAAGAATTTGAATGAAGAAATGGCGGTAATAAAAAAGATTACAGGTGTTTTTTCTTCTATTTTCGGAAAGTTTAATTCACCGATTTTTAAAGTTGCCTCATGGGTAGCAGCGCTGGCGACTATGGCCTTTAGGAAAAGAAACTCAGAACAAGAAGATAATTCAAAAGAATAAATACGCCGCAGCCGAGCTGGCACTGTTTATCCGGTGAGAGTTGGGCGTGGATTTGTATAACCGTAGAAAGGAGGAATGTATGTCTGAAAATAATTCCGGAGAAGTAGTTTTATCGTTTATTCTGGGTGGCTTAATAGGTGCAGCTGTCGGTATACTTTTTGCGCCGAGTGCAGGAAAAGAAACAAGAAAAAAACTGAAAGATATGGGCGAAGATTTTAGCGAAAAAATGGGGCATTTGAGCGAAGAATTGAAAGATAAGGCTGAACATGTTATCTTAGATGGGAAGGATAAGGTATTGACGCAGAAAGACCGTATAGAAGCGGCCTTTGAGGCCGGAAAAAAGGCTTACGAAAAAAAGAGTAAGGTTGATTGATTTTTAGAACCGGCTTGATTACACAGCTTATAAAACCAGATTACACAGAAACAGCCATGGGGCTTAATCTGTGTAATCATTTTAAAATCAGTGTAATCAGGAATTGTTGGTGTTTTTCAACAATCTCAGTTTAAGTTTATTCTGCCACATTGATTAACTTTAATGTGGCTTTTTTGTAAACCCTGTGTTTTAAGAGGAGAGTTTTATGGCAAACTTTTCATTTGATGTTGTTTCAGAAGTAAATTTTATGGAAGTAGAAAATGCTGTTGTCCAGGCACAGAAAGAACTTGCACAGAGGTTTGATTTTAAGAATAGCAAATCTTCGATAGAATACAATAAAACAGAGAAGAAAATAACATTAGTAGGCGATGATGATTTTAAACTGCGTTCAGTTACGGATATTCTTGAGGGAAGGCTTGCCAAAAGAGGAGTATCGGCAAAATCTCTTGATAAAAAGGCACCTGAAAAAGCATTTGAAGGCACTTTACGCCAGACAATAAGCCTGGTAAGCGGCCTGCCCATAGAGAAAGCAAAAGAGCTTTCAAAGCTTATTAGAGATAATGTTAAAAAAGTGCAGGTGCAAATTGAAGGAGAAAAACTGCGGGTAGTGTCACCTAAGAAAGATGACCTTCAGGCAGTGATAGCTTTTTTAAGGGGCCAAAATTTTTCCCTCCCATTGCAATTCGTAAACTATAGATAAAACAGTCTTTGTTTGACAAAAAACAGTCAAATTGCTAAAATTCAAAAGCCTTTTTAAAAAGTAATCGCTGTTTTGTAGTAGTAGTTGTTATGGTCACTGATTACTGGTTACTGTTCACTGTATTAATTGCTGGGGTAGCTCAGTCGGTAGAGCAATGGTCTGAAAAACCATGTGTCGGCGGTTCGATTCCGTCCTCCAGCATTCTTTATTTTGAGTGCGCTAAAGGATATGTAATATGAAATTAAATTGCTGGGAATTTAAAAAATGCGGAAGAGAACCGGGCGGAGCAAAAGTAAACGAATTAGGTATCTGCCCTGCAGCCACCGATGAAGCTACAGATAACATAAATTGCGGCAAAAAAGGAGGCCGGGCATGCTGGGTAATTGCCGGGACTCTGTGCGGCGGACAAGTGCAGGGTACCTTCGCGTTAAAATACGAAAACTGCATGAACTGTGAGTTTTATAAAACAGTACGGAAAGAAGAAGGGAAAAATTATAGAGCAAGCAGTGATTTATTGAAAATTATTCAAGAAAATAAGGATAAAAAAAAGTAACGAATCAAATCACCTAAAATGTTACCGCTGCACTTTTTGTTCGGTATAAAAGTTGACAAAAAATAAATAATAAAATATAATCGAGTTGTAAAGATGTTTCTTTGAAATTTAATCTGTAACAGACCGAGGAAGTCCCGTACAGCCTTTGTTCAAGGCCATTCGGGCACTGCCCCGCAACGGTAATTTAAAGACAGTTATGAGTAATTAGTTATTAGTTTGTAGAAAAACAAAGGTGTGTCTAATAACTACGAACTCCAAACTCAGAACTGTATTTAAGAGTCCGGTCTACGGTTTGTTAAATAGCGCAACTTCGCGGGAAGAATTGATCCTTACTTCTTCTTCGAGAGTGGGGATTTTTTTATTTGTGACACAAAAAATAGATAGCACTACTTTGTTAAGTGAGGTTTGTCATTGCGAGCCAGTGGCGAAGCAATCTCGACGTTTTGGAGATTGCCACGTCGCTTCGCTCCTCGCAAAGACACCGAAGAAGAAAGACTGTCGTACGATATCGACTTAACGAAGTAGTGATAGGGCTTAACGAAAAATTATAAATATTGACTGCTGAAAACCAATTAAGCTGTCATTCCTGCGAAAGCAGGAATCTATGGTTTCTGTAAATAATGGATTCCCGATAAAGGCATTCGGGAATGACAAAGAGGCAAAAAATGAGGATCAAGGAAATAGAGATTTTGAAGTTAAATTTGTATTTTGCAATTTGCACTTTGCATTTTGCAATAAAAAAGGTTTTTAGGAGTTAATTATGCTTTGGGTATACACCGGAAACGGTAAGGGAAAAACCACGGCTGCCATAGGCCAGATAGTAAGGGCTCTGGGCCGTAATTTAAGGGTTTGCCTGATACAATTGTTTAAAGGTAAAGAGTTTTACGGCGAACAGAAAATATTGGGTAAGCTAAAGAACCTGGATTTTTACTCCTTTGCACCCAGTCACCCGTTTTGTTTCCCCGACACAAAAATAGAGGGTGTAAAGCTGCAGTGTGAAGATGCTTTAGAATGCTTAAAAAAAGCTCTTAAAAAAAAGAAGCGGTATGATCTTATAGTATTAGAAGAGTTTAATATAGCCATAAGAGACGGTTATTTAAAACAAGACGATCTGTTTAAGATGCTGGATAAAAACAAGGATATTTATGTATTAATTACCGGAAGAGGCGCACCAAAGGAATTGATAGATAGGGCTGATCTTGTAACTGAAATGAAAGAAATAAAACATCCCTATAACAAAGGGGTCAAGGCAAAAAAAGGAATAGAATTTTAAACCCATGAAAACAAAGAAAATCATTCTTTTAACCGGAAGCGTAAGGTCAGGCAAAAGCGGTTTCGCATTAAAACTTGCGGATAAAATAGGCGGGAAGATCGCATTCCTTGCAACCTGTGCTCCAAAAGACAAAGAAATGAAAGAAAGGATAAAACTACACAAAAAATCACGGCCAAAGACCTGGCAAACCGTTGAAGCATATAAGGATCTGGCCGCAGCAATAAAAAAAACTAAATTAAAAGCCGATGTCATAATTATTGACTGCATGACCCTGTATGTTTCTAACCTGATGGCATTAAACAAAAATGCAAAAACTATCATAAATGATGTTTCTAAAATAATGGAAACAATAATAAAGAATAATTTGTCCGCGATAATAGTAACCAACGAAGTAGGGTGGGGAATAGTGCCTGCAAATAAACTTGCAAGAAATTTCAGGGATATGGCAGGCAAGGTTAATCAGTTAATGGCAAAACAGAGCGATGAGGTTTATATTATGATTTCAGGTATCCCGTTGAAACTAAAATGAAAATATAAGGGAGAAGGATATGCTTTATGAAACAACTAAGAAAATTAAGGATTTAGATGAAAAATCAATGCAAAATGCACAAAAGCGCCTTGATAACCTTACCAAGCCGCAGGGAAGTTTAGGAAGGCTTGAGGAGCTGGCTAAACAGGTTGCGGGAATCACAGGGATGATATCTCCAAAGCTTGATAATAAACTTATTATAACGATAGCAGGCGACCACGGAGTTGTAGAAGAAGGTGTCAGCGCTTTTCCAAAAGAAGTAACCCCGCAGATGGTCCACAATTTTTTAAGAGGCGGAGCAGGTATTAATGTATTAGCGCGTCACATCGGGGCAAAGGTAGTTGTGGTTGATGCCGGTGTTGCCTCAGATATTAAGCCAGAACTAGGCCTTATTATAAATAAGGTAGGGTATGGCACCAGAAATATGGCAAAAGGCCCTGCAATGACAAAAGAAGAAGCTGTTAAGGCTATCGAGTGCGGGATAAGTATAGTTGAAATGAATAGCTCTGTAAGCATCATAGGAACAGGAGATATGGGTATAGGAAACACTACTGCTTCAAGCGCGATAGTTGCATCTATTACAGGCCAAAGTGTTGATAAAGTAACAGGAAAAGGTACAGGTATAGATGATAAAACTTTGAACCACAAGATAGCGGTTATTAAGAAAGCTCTTGATATAAACAAACCCAATGTCAAAGACGGTATCGATGTCCTAAGCAAAGTTGGAGGTTTTGAGATCGGTGCCATAGCGGGTGTAATCTTAGGAGCTGCTTCAAAAAAGATACCTGTTGTAATAGACGGTTTTATTTCCGGAGCAGGGGCATTAATAGCTTATTTAATAGAACCAAAATCAAAATATTATATGATAGCATCACATTGTTCGGTGGAACAGGGACACAAGATAGCTCTTGATTTCATTGGCCTTAAGCCTTTGTTCAATCTTGATATGCGTTTAGGAGAAGGCACCGGCGCCGCGTTGGGCATTAGTTTGGTAGAAGCTAGCGTAAAGATACTGAATGAAATGTCAACATTTGAAAGTGCTGGTGTTTCAGAGAAGGAAAAATGAAATTTTTGGTAATTGCGTTGCAGTTTTTAACGGTCCTGCCTGTTAAAGTAAAAGAATTCTCAGATAAAGCGGATTTTTCAAAAGCTCTGGTTTGTTTCCCTGTTGTAGGATTTTTACTTGGACTGTTCCTTGCAATAATGAACAGTGTATTGGCAAATGTTTTTCCTCATTTACTCTTAAATGCGATTTTGGTTCTAATTCTTACGATACTTACCGGAGGATTACATCTTGACGGGCTGGCTGACACGGTTGATGGTATCTGCAGTATGAAAGAGAAAGAAAAAGCTCTTGAGATAATGAGGGACAGCCATATAGGTACAATGGGGGTCTTAAGCTTAATATTTATTATTTTATTTAAAGTTATCTTATTAGATAGCATTTCTTTAAGCTTTAAAACACCCGTACTTATAATCATGCCTGTTATAAGCAGGTGGAGCATGCTTGTCCCTCTTTATTTATTCAAGTATGCCAGGCAGGAGGGAAAAGCAAAAATATTTTTTGACAGCATGAATTTAAAAACATTAATAATGTCTGCAATAATTTTGTTTGTGCTTGTTATTTATTTCTTAAAGTTAACCGGATTTTATACGGTATTGATTATTTTTGCATCAACATTTATTATCGCCAGGTTCCTAAATAATAAGATAGGCGGTTTTACCGGAGATATGTTAGGGGCTGTTAATGAAATAAATGAAGTATTGTTTCTTTTTATTATGGGAGTTTTATGAAAAAACATGTAAATAAAGTATCTTTAAGAGAAAAACTTAAAGAAAACAAAATATACTTAAATGATATGGTCCAAACAGCCATGTCAATGTACATTTATGATCCTAAAATTGGAAGCCCTGAACAAGTAAGAAAAAAAGTGAGAGATGAATTTAATCGGGTATTAAATGACATCAATATTGCAAGTATTGTCTATGCAGGTTTATATTTAGAACAAACCGGTAAAAAAGGGCTGATACCGGGTATATGTAAAGAGAAATTTGAAAGCGACCCTGTAGACCTTATAGCTGATGAAATCTTGGGACAGGCGATTGCGGTTTACATAGCAGGTACAAGGGCTTTGTTCGAGTTTGAAAGGCTTGATAAACAAAAACCCGGAATATTGAAAAAACTGCCTCCATTCATGGATGATATAGTTGCAGGCCTCATAGCAGGAGTAATAGTAAAGGTCTGTTCCGCATAACCATATCCCACCTACGCAGTGGGACATGGTCACAAAAATATGAAAAAGATACTATTTATTATATTATTATTTTATCCGTTATTGTGCTTCGGCAAGGGCTATGAGAGGATAGTTTCGCTGGCTCCCTCTGTAACCAAGAACCTTTATCTTTTGGGAATGGAAAACAAGGTGATAGGCATAACCGTCTATTGCCCGGAAGGAGACATTAAGAAGGAAAAAATAGGGACACTGCTTGAGCCGAACATTGAAAAAATAGTATCTTTGGCGCCGGATCTTGTTATAGCATCGAAAGAAGGAAACATAAACAACAGCGTGACAAGGCTTAAGGAACTCGGGATAGAAACCTATATAATGGGCCCATGTAACAATTTCAACGATATCTGTAGTGGTTTTCTATCTCTTGCAAAATTTCTGGGTAACGAAGATAAGGCAAACGGTATTATAATGGAGGCAAAAATAAGGATAGAAAAGGTAAAAAACAAAGTAAAGGAAAAGAAAAAGGTAAGCGTTTTCTGGGAAGTAGGTGCCAACCCTCTTTTTACTATAAGCAGAAAAAGTTTCGTAAATGAATTCATTGAGATGGCCGGAGGTAAAAATATATTCGATGAGATAAAGATAAGATACCCTCAAATCAGCAGAGAGGAAGTCCTGCACAGGGACCCTGATGTTATCATTATAGCGGCTATGGGAGAGAACCTTGAAAAAGAAAAAAAATATTGGCAGAACTTCAAGACCCTTAAAGCTTCAAATTCAGGCAAGATATATACCCTAGGGGATACTATTTTTACTGATCCGACCCCGGAAGCATTCGTACGCGGAGTAGAGAGCGTTGCAAATATCCTTTATAATGTCGGACTGGAAGATAATATTAAAAATGAAAAATGAGGCTGTTGCCTAACTCTATTTTATGTCATCTTCGGGCTTGACCCGGAGATCTACAAATTCTTTATAGTCGAGACTGGATTCTCCTGTCAAGCAGGAGAATGACGAAAAGAGGCAAAAGCTGAGTTCGGCAACAGCCTCAAATAATCATTTTAAAAAGTCTTTATGAATAAAAAATCCTATATATTATTGAGCTTATCATCGTTGCTTTTGGTGTCCGCAGTTATATCTCTTATGTTTGGCGGGAGCAGCTTAACTTTCGCTAAAGTCTTTAATGCTTTAATTCACACGGGAAATACAGATATTACTTCAACGATAATATGGGACATCCGGTTCCCGCGTATTTTGCTTGCGATACTTGTTGGGATGGGGCTAGCTTCAAGCGGGTGCGTGTTTCAGGGGATGCTCAGGAACCCTCTTGCAGATCCCTATACGTTGGGGCTTTCCGGCGGCGCTGCTTTCGGTATAACTCTTGGCATTTTTTTGGGGCTTGCAGCCTTAAGCCCTTTATTTATACCTCTTTGCGCTTCTATAGGGGCCTTATTCAGCATAACGATATTATATTACGCGGCTTCAAGAAAAAACTTCTCGCTTTCTACGATGATACTATGCGGAGTCATCATCGGCTTCCTGTTTTCATCACTGGTGCTTGTCATAGTATTCCTTTCGGATGCCCAGAAGATACACACGACTATGGTATGGCTTATGGGGGACCTCTCTTCAACTCAAGGTCCCATTATAAGATATGTTTCTGTTTTTATATTGCCGGGTATCGTTATATTGTCATTTATGGGGTTTGAATTAAATATCCTTACGCTCGGAGATGAGAAAGCATCCTATCTGGGAATCGATATATTCACTATAAAGAAAATACTTTTTGTTACTGCTTCCCTTGTAACCGGAGCCTGTGTCGCAGGTTCAGGTATTGTCGGATTTGTGGGGCTGATAATACCCCATGCCACAAGACGCTTTGTCGGGCCGGATCATAAGATTTTGATACCGGCATCAGCCCTGTCCGGTGCGGTATTCTTAATATTGTGCGATATTTTTGCAAGGACGGTTTTTGCGCCCGTAGAGCTTCCGGTAGGAATTATAACAGGCCTTTTAGGCGGAATATTTTTTCTGTTCTTTTTGCTGAAATCCCGCCGCGACAGAATATTTTAGCTAACGAAATTCAAAATGCAAAGTGAAAAATGTCAAATTAAGGTGTCCGCTAAAGCGGACTTTATTAAATTATTCACCAAAGGTGAATTCCGTAATTTTGCAATTTGCAATTTACAATTTGCAATTAAGTTAGCCGTTTTAGGAGGGCTAACTTGATGGATATTTTAGAATTACAGTCCATATCTTTCGGATACGCAAAAAATAAAGTCATAGATGCTATGTCGTTTGCTGTAAATGAAGGCGAGTTTCTCGGTATAATAGGGCCGAATGGAGCAGGCAAGACCACTCTTTTTAAGCTAATCCTGGGGCTGTATAAACCCTGGGATGGAGATGTTTTCTTTAAAAATGAACCCGTCTCCCATATACCGAGGTATCGCTTTGCACAGAACGTCGCTGCAATGACCCAACTGGCAGATACTCAATTCTCTTTTTCGGTTGAGGATTTTGTCCTGATGGGAAGATATCCTCATCTTAAAAGGTTTGAAACACCCAAAGAACGTGACGTTAAGGTAATTGAGGAAAGCCTATCCGTGACAGATACTGCCCACTTAAAGGATAGGAACATAAATGAACTCTCTGGCGGCGAGAAACAGAGGGTGCTGCTGGCTCAAGCCCTTGCCCAGGAGCCGAAGCTTCTTCTTCTTGATGAGCCGACAGCATATCTTGACATAACGCATCAGGTAAGTATTCTGGATCTTATAAAGAGACTGAATAAAAGCCTTAATTTGACGGTTATAATAGTTTTACATGATCTGAACCTAGCGGCTGAGTATTGTGACAGGCTGATATTGATAAACAATGGTCGAGTGTATAAAACAGGCACGCCCTGGGAGGTTTTGGAATATAAAAACATTGAAGAAGTTTACAAAACAGTGGTAGTTGTAAAAGAAAATCCGGTTACAAAAAAACCGCATGTGTTGATAGTACCTGAACAGGCGCGGAAATCAAGGGAACAATAAAGGCAGAAAAGGACGGTGAAGAAATTTGAAATTGCCATAGTTTTCATTAAATAAATCAGAAATTATTTGGGTTTTTCAAAAATCTCAGATAGCAAAACTACCTGTATAGATAAAGGAAATGAAGGTGAAATCCCTTCTGTTGCCCGGCAACGGTAATAAAAAACAGTGACCAGTAACCAGTGACCAGGAACCAGTTAAAAGGAACATAATAATTGGTAACTGGTAATTGGTAACTGTTAACTGAGTTTTTGAACCCGGTCTATTGTCTATGACAGTAAATATTCTCCAGGGAGGAGAAGGAAAATGAAAATAATAAATAAAGTTGTATCGTTTCTTTTTGTAATATTTTTGGCTGTATCGGGTTTATTTGCAGAAAACGGAGGTGTATTCTTAAGCCTTACAAGAAAGGCGCAAAGCATGAAAGACCTGCCTACAAATACTTCGGTCATTACTGAAACACAAATAAAGAATATGAATGAAGGCACACTCGGCGATGTTATCCGTCATGAAGTCGGGCTAAACCCGAGCCTGACCGGCACGTTCGGCGCAGAAAGTAACCTGATGATACGCGGTGCAGCATCTCCTCAGGTGCTTGTCCTTATTGATGGACGAAAAGTTAATGCGCTCTCATCTGGTATTGCAGACCTCAGCACTGTACCGCTTGATAATATAGAAAGGATAGAGATAATAAGAGGAGCGGCCTCTGCCATATACGGAGCAAATGCCATAGGGGGGGTCATAAACATAATTACAAAAAAACCAAAAGACCCTGAACCTGTGGTTGCTATCGGTTTATCGTACGGTAGTTTCAGTACGCAGTCTCAGTCAATAAATATAGGGACAAAAAAAGAAAATACCTCGTTTATGATAACAGGCTCCAGGAACCTTTCGGATGGGTGGCGGGATAATTCCGGTTATGATTCAAAAGATATGTTTTTGGACCTGGGTTATAACACTGTAAATTTTGGTAATTTTGATTTTTCAGGAACTTATTTTACCTCGAGCCTCGGTACCCCGGGCCTGGGAGTCAGCCTTGATAAATATGACGGGAATATTGAGCTGCTGGCCACAACACCCGAGGCAAAGCAGACCGAAGAGAAAAAAAATGTGAGCCTAAAAAACGAAAAAAAGCTTGGAGAGAACTTAATAAAAACTACCCTCTATTTTTCAAACGAAAGAATAAATTTTAAAGACCCTCTTAACCTGGATTGGACTACAGGCGCAGTCTCTCCCATTGACACGGATTATAAGTCAACCATTTACAATGGCGAGGTTCAGGTAAATACTTTGTATAACATCACAGCTGGATTTGAATGGTCTCTAGAACGGTATCAACAAAGTAACTTAATGACTAACTTAGACGAGATAAGTAACAGCAGGGTTAATTCTGCTGTATATGCACAGGATAAAATAAATGCCGGCAGCTTGACTATCCTTCCCGGCTTAAGGTTCGATTCGAACTCTTCTTTTGGCAGCATCTTAAGCCCTAAAGTGACACTAGTCTATGCTATAAACGAAGCCCTGAAGGTCTCTGCAAATTCAGGAAGAGCCTGGCGCTCTCCGACTTTTAATGACCTGTACTATCCCATATCCGGGAATATAAACCTTAAACCCGAAGACGGCATATCTTCCGATATCGGCATTGAATATAATAAAACAACAACAATGGCCGGAGTAACGGTTTTTTTGACCGAAACAAAAGACCTCATTGAATGGGCGCCGTCTGCGTCTAACCCAAATATCTGGATGCCTAGCAATGTCTCCACAAGCAGGCAATCCGGTGCAGAGTTTGTGCTGAAATATAAAATATTTACCGGATTTTTTCATAAACTAAATTATACATACCTCTGGGCGCTGGACACCACACAGAACACCGTCCTTTTTTACAGGCCCTGCAATACGGTCAACTCCGCGTTCACATATCTTTTCCCGTCAAACTTGAAGTTTGAGCTTGATACTAAATACGTCAGCTCACAGGAGACAAACTCTGTGCCAACTCAGCTTCCCGCGTATACTCTATATGATTTTGGCTTAACAAAAGAGTTTGGGCCTGATGCGCAGCTGTGGGCAAAAGTAAAAAATGCAACGGACGAAAAATATCAGACACGGCTTGGCTACCCTGTCCCGGGCCGAACTGTTTTTGTAGGCATAAAAATAAAGTTTGTTGATTAAATTGACATAAATTTAAAAACTGTGGTATGCTTATTTAGATTCTCTGAAAACTTCCGGTTTCCTGCCGGGGGGAGGAGGCTTATGATAGTGACTTGCGTGTCGGTAAGCGTAAAAAAGGAAAATGTCGGCGAATTTATAAAAGAAACTATAAAGAACCATGAAGGTACAAGGAAAGAACCGGGAAACTTACGTTTTGACGTGCTACAATGTGCGGGTGATGAAACAGAATTCATCCTTTATGAGGTTTTTGAATCCCGGGAAGCGGTCAATGCTCACAAAGAAACTCAACATTATAAAAACTGGAAGGAGACAGTGGAAAAGTGGATGACAAAACCGCGTAAAGGTATAGTTTACAATATTATTACACCGGAAGATAAAAACCAATGGTAATGAAATCATTTAATTTCACTAGAACACCGCAAATATATTTTGGCCCCGGAACAGTCAAGGAGTTGCCCGGTCTTGTTTCGGAGAAAGGGTCCAGGGCATTGTTGATTACGGGGTTGGGCTCATTAAAAAAATCAGGGAAACTTGAATTAATAGAAAACTCTTTTAAGAAAAACGGTATAAACGTATTTCATTTTAATGTAAACTCGGAGCCGTCGCCTGAAATGATAGACAAAGCTGTCCTTGAGTATAAACACAAGAGCATAGAAGCCGTGATTTCCATTGGCGGGGGAAGCGTTATAGATGCAGGGAAGGCTGTTTCTGCGATGCTTCCTGTAGGCGGCTGCGTAAAAGATTATCTGGAAGGTGTTGGTACTAAAAAACACAGCGGCGCAAAAATCTATTTTATAGCTGTGCCTACTACTGCGGGGACAGGGGCAGAGGCTACCAAAAATGCGGTGCTAAGCAGTATAGGCAAAGACGGGTTTAAGAAATCTTTAAGGCACGATAATTTTGTGCCTGACCGTGCCGTAATTGACCCTGAACTGGCATTAAACTGCCCGGCAAAAGTACGTGCGTCATGCGGGATGGATGCTTTTTCCCAACTGCTTGAATCCTATGTGTCACCCAGGGCTTCACCCGTAACAGATGCTTTGGCGTTGAGCGGTTTAAGGTATATAAAAGAAAACCTTGTTTTGGCCTGTGATTACAGTTCCTGTTCGGTTGATGTTATGGCAGGTATGGCATATGCATCTCTTGTTTCTGGGATAACGCTCTCGAATGCGGGCTTGGGAATAATACATTCTTTGTCGGGCATAATCGGCGGGTATTTTAATATCCCTCATGGTGTCATCTGCGGGTCGCTTCTTGGGCCGGGGACCAGGATAAATATCCAAAAATTAGAAGAGAATAAGGATATCGCTTCATTGAAAAAGCATGCAGAGATAGGTTTTATGTTCTCTGGTAAACATCCCGGGGATATTGAGGAAGGCTGCTGTTTGTTAGTAAATAAAATTGAAGAATTGACAAAAGCGCTTGACATACCTTATTTGAGCGATTATGGAATAAGGCTTGCGGATATCGATGAAATCATAGATAAAGCAGAAAACCGCAATAATCCGGTAGAACTTGATAAAAATGACATCAGGGAAATCCTGGTTTCCCGCATTAAGAAATGAAGCTTCAAGGGCAAGCCCGATGTTCCTGATTAATTACCCTCCTGCGCAAGGCGTCCAATTGATTAACAAGCCTATTCGGCTTATCAATTGGACTGTTTCGGAGGGTTATCCGCAACTTTTTGAAATTGTGGCATTTGCCGATGCATTAAACTAATTTATCCATGAGCAAACTGGGATTTTATACGAAGGCGGATAAAAATGATAAAGATAGGAACTTCAGGTTTTTCATTCCCAGACTGGAGGGGTACGGTATATCCTAAAAAGCTTCAGCCAAAAGATGCCCTTGCCTACTACAATAATGAACTAGGGTTTGACTGCGTTGAGATAAATTCTACATATTATACTCTTGTCTCGGATAAGTCTTTTGAAGGCATGTAAAAAAAACAAAACCGGGTTTTACCTTTGTTGTAAAGGGCTATAGAGGCATAACCCACGACCCGTTTGATGAAAGGCTCGGTCTAAAAAAGCCCGAAATGAGAAAAGCACAAGAGGACATCGATAAGTTCTATTATTCGATCTTGCCGTTAAAACAAAAAAACAAACTGGGTGCTGTGCTTCTGCAGTTTCCGGTATTTTTTTATCCGGGTAACGATGCGAAAGACTATATCCTTAAATGTAAAGAGAAATTTCAGGATGTCCCGCTTGTTATAGAATTCAGGAACGGCAGTTGGGCAAAACCTGAAACTTTTGAGTTTCTTAAAAATAATAATATTGCTTATTGTATGGTTGATGAGCCAAAGCTTCCGAGGCTTATGCCCTTTATTAACGAAGTGACCTCTGACATAGGTTACCTGAGGTTGCACGGAAGGAATAAGAATTGGTTTAATGCTCCTCTAAACCAGAGGTATGATTATTTGTATTCAGACAAAGAGCTGGAAGAGTTCCTGCCGGAAATAGATAAAATAGTTAAACACTCAAAAACCGCCTATCTTTTCTTAAATAACTGCCATGCAGGTTCTGCCGTAAAGAATGCCCGCAAGCTTAAAGAGATGCTTGGTATCCCGGTCTTAAAATCCGATAAACTATTTTAGGAAAATACAACCGCTTAACAAACTATTTATTAGATGTAAATAATAAAGCCACTTCTGGTGAAGTATCGGAAGTGGCTGCGTTTTATATATTTCTTATATTTATTTCTATTTCTGCATTTTTTCAAGTTTTTTCAAGATTATTTTAAAGTTATCTTTACATTCCTGTAAATCTTTTTTCATAGCTTCTATGGCTATCTCTAATTTGGCTATGTCCTTTATAGCTCCGTAACTGGCTTGCGGTTCTGTAACTTGTTTCTCGCCAAAGAAATATGAAATTGGCTTACCCGTAATTTCGGATATTTTCCTTATTGTCTCTATAGCAGGTTTTATGCCGCCTGACTCCCATCTTGATACTGTTACATTGGAAACATTAAGCATTTTAGAAAGTTTATTTTGCTTAATATTTGCCTCTTTTCTTGCGATCTGGATTTTTAAGCCAATATTATTTTGTATGTTTTTTTGGTAAATTAATTTTTGTTTATCCATGGATAATTCCCGGCATCTAAGCTAAGAAATAAACTTGACAAATATTTATCTATATGTTAAAATATTATCGGAATAAGTAAATTTTATACACAAAACGCTACTGGAAAGAAATCAAAACATAAAACCCCATTCATAGATGGGAGGGGTCTCTGTTCCAGCAGCCGCTTAATCCATAATGAGCCATGCAAGTATAAAAAAAGCAATCTTAGCGGAGAGGCTTTTCTTGCGTGGTTCAATTTTCTCATTTTCAAAGAGTTTTGTCAATTATATTCTAACAATTTTATTCATTTTTTTGAAGTATTTCTTGGTTTTTGGTAAGTAAAAAATTGAAAATCATCAGTTTGTTTACAGAAGAAGTACCTATTGCAGGTTTGATTATTGTGTCCCATGCATGGTGCGGGGATTTAAATAGCCATTACTGATGTCGGTTCAGCAGTGGCTATTAATATGACTTGACAGGTATACAAATGTATACTATAATAGTTTGTGTAGCCGGCACCCTTTTCTATTACTATTTTAATCTTTGGCTTACGGCTTTGTCATATTTCGGCTTATGTAGCTCTTAATTGCTACACAGCGCCGAAATCTTCCTTGCCTCAGCTCAAATCTTAAAATATCATAACGAAAAAATGCCAGCTACACAAACTACTATAAGGAGAAAAAGAAAATGAATAATTTAACTGAAAAGCAGAAAACTATACTGGAGTTTGTTTCGGATTTCTCGGCTAAACATGGATTTAAACCTACGTTCAGGGAAATAGCCGGTCATTTTGATGTACATGTGGGCGCGGTGCAAAAACATATAAAGGCCCTGGTAAAAAAAGGACATTTGACACATACACCGAAAATATCAAGGGGGTTATCCGTTGCCCAAAACAGCGAGCCTTCATTTTTTAAAGACATTATTGCTGTCCCTGTGCTGGGCAGGGTTGCGGCAGGCATACCCCTGGAAGCGGTTGAAGATATAGAAGAATATGTGCACATAGATAAGGTCGTGGTCAAGGGCGGCAAGCCTTTTGCGCTTAAGGTCAAGGGCGACAGCATGATAAACGCAGGAATTAACGAAGGCGATATAGTAGTTGTCCGCAAGCAGGAGACAGCGGAGCATAATGATGTAGTTGTCGCCATGATAGATAACGAGGCAACCGTAAAGAAACTCTACCGGAAAAATCATGAAACATACCTTGTTCCCGCAAACCCCGCATACAAACCGATAAGAGCCGATAATATCACAATCCTTGGGAAAGTAGTGTTCTTGATGAGGAATATATAACAGCGGATAGCATTTAGCATAGAGCGTATAGAAAAAACGGGAGGGAAAATGGAAACAAGAATTGCAGTATTTAGAGGTAAACAGGTAAGAAGAACACTTTACAACAATGAATGGTGGTTTTCAGTTGTTGATGTGTGCAGTGTTCTTACAGAAAGTGTTAATCCTGGTTCATATTGGAGAAAGCTAAAACAAAGGCTTGTTGAAGAAGGAAGTCAGGTCGTGACATTTTGTCACGGACTGAAATTGGAAGCTCAGGATGGCAAAAAGTATGAAACTGATTGTTCAAATACCAAAGGTATTTTTCGTATTATTCAGTCAATACCGTCACCTAAAGCAGAACCTTTCAAACAGTGGCTTGCAAAAGTAGGTTATGAACGGGTGCAGGAAATAGAAAATCCGGAACTTGCAATGCACCGTATGCGTGCTTTATACGAAAAAAAAGGATATCCCAAGGAATGGGTCGACAAGCGTGTGCGCGGTATTGCCATCCGCCAGAGCCTGACAAAAGAGTGGGATAACCGCGGCGCACAAACAGATTTGGAGTATGCCATACTTACCAATGACATTATGGAAGGCGCTTTTGGCCTTAAGGTTGATGATTACAAGAAACTTAAAAAAATTGACCGTGAAAATCTTAGAGATCATATGAATGATATAGAGCTTATTCTTACCATGCTTGGAGAAGCGGCTACAACAAAAATTACCCGGGACAGAGATTCAAAAGGTATGCCGAAACTTCGCAAAGACGCACAAGACGGCGGCGCTGTAGCCGGAAGAACAAGAAAAGACATAGAACTCCAATCCGGCAAGCCAGTTGTTTCAAAAGAGAATTATCTTGGTACAAGAAAAAAGAAAAAACTTGGGAGAGGGTAAAATAATGAAAGAGATTTTTGTTTTAGGTGCAGGGGCATCTAAGGCTGCGGGTGGAATTCCATTGGGTAAGGAACTTGGTTGGAAGTATTTAACCCCGCAGCATTGGGATGACTATCCAAATGATAAAAAGATAGAGTTTATTACTTTTTTAGTGAAAAACTTCCCTAAAAAGTTTGATATGGAATTAGAAAAGATAAATAGCTATTCTGATTTATACTTTCCACCTTCTATAAGCAAAGATTTTTATATAGATGAACTGTTGAGGAAAATAAAAGACAAAAATGACATAAATTCAAAAAAAATGATAAAGACTTTAATTTCAAGACATATAATAGAAAGCTATTCGGAAAGTGAAACTAATTTATATAGAAAATTTTTATCTAATTTAAAATATTGTGATGATGAAGTAGTAATTATCTCTTTTAATTTTGACACTCTCTTAAATCATGGGAACTTAGGTGATAATGTTGGAATTACATATCCTATTGATTTTTATAGTTTGCAAAATAATAATACTAAGTATGGGGCATATGACATTAATATTAAGTGTTTCAAATTGCATGGTTCATTGGATTGGGGAATATGTCTTAAATGTAAAAAAATCGTTTTGCTTTCATGGTCATTAAATAACTATTCTTATAATAGCGTTCAATGCAAAAACTGTAAAGGTAAACTTGAGCCGTTTATTTTTGTTCCTCATGAAGAAATTACTGACAAAAGAATAAAGAAGTTATGGGAAACGGCAGGAAATGAATTAGGAGAAGCTGAAAAAATAACATTTATTGGTTATTCTTTTCCAAGTTATGACGAAAAAGCATTTGATTTATTTCATGATAATTCGAGCAATAAAGCAGCAATTAAAATTATTGATTATAAATCATCGAAACAAAGTGAGAATATTGTAAAGAAGAGATGTGAAGAGGTGTTTGGTAATACGAATATAGATTATAATTTTAATGGTTTTGAAAAATATGTTGAAACCATGTAGTTCCTATACGCTATCCGCTCCACGCTAAAAGTATAATTATGCCTGAATTTACAGCTGAAACCATAGAAGTCGGGGCAGTGTTCGGAAAAAACAAGATAAAACCTAAATGGTTTATCCGAAGCGGTCACAAACACGACATAAAGGAAATAACCTACCTCTGGCGGAGCAGGGAGGGGGATGCTGTTATAGTACATTTTAATGTAACTGACGGCGCAAACCTTTTCGAGATATCCTTCAACCAGAAGTCTATGGTTTGGACATTGGATGAGATACAATAAAACGCAAGAACACCAGAAAGAACTCGAAAACCGACAACATGAAGAATGAAATTGTCAATAACCTTGACCATTACAATATAGAGTGCTACAATGTTGTTGTTGATTTTATTTTTTAATAAATAAATAATTAATTAGGAAAATTAATATTATGACAAGAGTTTGTAAAAAGGACTGTAAAAATAAAAAAGATAATGGAAATTGTTCCTACATAGGTGAAGATACTTTGCCTGTGCAATGTATCGGTTCTTGGGGCGAAGATAAGTATTATTTTTTAGAGAGATATTTAAATGCTACTTGTGAAGCTCGAAGAAAGTTTGCTGATAATGACAATGCTGTTTTTATAGATTTATTTTGTGGTCCTGGGAAATGTATTATTAGATATGATAAAAAGGAAATTGATAGTGGAGGATTGAGAGCAGTAAAACTCGAAAAAGTGCCATTTAATGAATATATATTTTCTGATATTGATACAGAGAATATATATTCTTTAAAGAATAGAATAAAAGATAGAAAAGGATATATTTTTAAACAAGGTGATTCCAACGAAACAGTAAAAAAGATAGTTCTATATCTAAAGGAAAAAGATTACAGATATCATTTCGCTTATATAGATCCTTTTGCTCCCTCGCATTTAAAGTTTGAAACACTTAAAGAGTTGGCACAATTAAAACGAATGGATATGTTTATTCATTTTCCAATAGGTGCGATAAAGCGTAATATTGATAATTGGCAGGATAAATCTGATACAATTTTGGACACATTTTTAGGTACGTCTATATGGAGAAATAAAGTTGCTGATGCAATAAAACGAGGAAAACAAAATATATATCATCCTGTTATTGATGTTTTTAAGGAACAATTGAAATCCATTGGATATCCGGAAAAAGGTTTAATATTCAAAGAATCAAACAATGCTTTACCTTCTGTGCCTGTGAAAAATACACGAGATGTAAATTTGTATGTTTTAATTCTTGCAGCTAAGAATCCACTAGCACAAAAAATATGGGACAGTGTTATTAAAGTTGATTCAAAAGGCCAAAAGGAGTTCAATTTTTAATGAAATACATAGAAAGGAAATCATTGCTTTATAAAAGTGCTGTTGAATACGCTGATTTTTGTTTAAATCATGTTGAAGGGTGCAGTCATGGGTGTAAATATCCTTGCTATGCTTATATGATGAAAAAGAGGTGTGGAGTTGTCAAAACATATGAAGAGTGGTGTAAACCTAAAATAGTTTCTAATGCGTTAGAGCTTTTAGATAAAGAGATCCCAAAATATAAGGATAAAATTAAGTATGTTCATTTATGTTTTTCAACAGACCCTTTTATGTATGGGCAAGAAGAAATATGTGACTTAAGCTCAAAAATAATTGATAAATTGAATATTAATGAAATCAGATGTACTGTGCTTACAAAAGGCGTTTATCCTGTAGAAATTGGGAGAAAAAATGGACACAGCAAAAATAATGAATATGGCATCACCTTGGTTTCTTTAAATGAAAAATTTCGAAAAGAATATGAACCTTATTCTGCAACTTATAAGGAGAGAATAAAATCTCTCAAATATTTGCATGATAAAGGTTTTAAAACATGGATAAGCATGGAACCTTATCCTACCCCAAATTTAATAGAACAAGACTTGAATAAAATATTGAAAGCGATTTCATTTGTAGATAAAATTGTATTTGGGCGGTTGAATTATAATGTAAAGTCTTCTGAATTTAAATATACAAAAGAATATTATAATGAATTAACCAAAACCGTTATTAATTTTTGCAAAGATAATGGAATCAGTTATCATATAAAGCAAGGAACTCAATCCTAATAATCCAATCTCTTTTATTAATTGTCTAAAATCTTAATAATTTTTATATAGGCACTTATTGTTATTTTAAAATAATTCCAGAGGCATGCCGTATTCTCGCCGCATAGGATGCCTCGCCCAAAGCGGTGGATGAATGTTATGATGGCGGAATGTCACGTTATTTAAGGAGCTTTTGGCTCCTGCTGAAGGGGTTCCACATGTTCTTAAATGATAAATTAGCGACCAATAATTTTTGCCCTGTTCAGAATAATTTTACTGATAAAAATGATGACAGGGTTGTTTTTCTTATAGATATGAACTCCTACTTTGCTTCTGTCGAGCAGGCGGCTAATCCCGCTTTGCGGGGAAAACCTGTGGCTGTTTGCGGCAAGGGAAGGACTGTGATCGTTTCGCCGTCGTATGAAGCAAGGAAATTCGGTGTAAAGACAGGGATGAACCTGTATGAGGTAAAGAAGCTTTGCCCGGGTATAACCCTTGTACAAGGCAATCTGGAAAAATATCTTGATACGTCATATAAGATACATAAAATATTGCTTGATTTTACAGACCAGGTAGAGGTTTATTCCATAGATGAATGCTTCCTTGATGTTACGCATCTTGTAAAAGGCGGGAGGAATGAAGTAGCTATAGCAAAGGACATAAAAAAAAGGATAAAACAGGACCTCGGGCTTTTGTGTTCGGTAGGCATAGGCCCCAACAAGATGATAGCCAAGCTTGCAAGCAATATGCAGAAACCTGACGGGCTTGTTCAAATTAAAAAGGAAAATATTCCTATCTTGTTTTCAAAGCTTTGTGTTGAGAATATGAAAGGCATAGGGATAGGAAGAAAACTTTCAAAAGCTTTGGTCGTTCTTAATATTAATACAGCAAAAGATATGGCGGATGCTCCAATAAGTTTGTTGACTTCCCATTTCGGAGTGCTCGGGTACCACTTAAAAAGAATGGGGAAAGGCGAAGACGATTCCAGGGTCAAAAGGTATTCGGAATCTGAACAGATAAAATCTTTCGGGCACAGCCATACTTTGGCCAAAGATACATTTAACCTTAATTTATTAAGGTCGTACCTTAGGATGCTGTCTGAAAAAGTCGGAGTCAGGCTGAGGGCTGCGGGGTATACAGGAAAGGCCATAACCTTAACGGTACGGTATTCGGATTTTTATACTTTTACAAGGAATAAAAGCCTCAAGCATTGTATTAAATCCGGCTACGATATATATACCTGTGCCTGCAGTATCTTTGATAAGCTTCTGCCTCTTAAGAAACCAGTGCGGCTTTTGGGGGTCAGTATCAGCAGCCTTATAATTGACGGCAAACAGTTGTATCTTTTAAAAGACATAGATAAACAGCAAAAAATCACCTGCGTTATGGACAGCATAAATGACAAATACGGAGAATTCACATTAAAACCTTTGTCGTTATTGAAAATTGATTAAATATCAATGATTTTGCTATACTTTTCAAATACAAGTAAAAACTTTTATGTTTATAGTGTTTCTGGATGAATCGTTCTTATAAAACCATCAAAATACAAACTGACCGAAAAATCTGGGCAAATAAATGAGATACATAAACAGAGCCATCAAATTTATTGCTTTAGTATCGATTATATTTTTACTTTTTATCTTGTTTCACCATAACAAAAGATATATTTTTATAGACGCCGGGGCCTTCGAAGGAAATCTATCGCGGAAATTCACTAAAACTGATCTTTACAAAAAATACAAATGGGAGATATTTGCTTTTGAAGCAAATCCGGACACGGTACGTGTCCTTAAAAAAAACCTCGAAGACATTCCGAATCTAACGGTCCTAAATAATGCTATAGGTATAAAAAATGGCAAAATACTTTTTTACCTAGCCGGTATAGCAAGCAGTGAATTTAAAAACAAAGATTATCATATTGAAAAAGAAGTTAACGTTGAATCAGTTGATTTTGGCGGTTGGTTAAAAAGGAATTTTAGAAAGAAAGATTATATTATTGTGGCAATGGATATTGAAGGGTCAGAGTATAGTGTATTAGACAAGATGACAGATAATGGCACAATTAGTTATATTGATTCGCTTTATGTTGAGTTTCATGATTTTACTAAATTGGGATTTACTAGAGAAGATACGGATAGATTAATGAAAAAACTAGATTTAGCAAAAATAAAATTCTATGCCTGTGATGTTGAAATTATTACTGACAGGAACCTTCTGCCAGAAAACGCTGATTAGAAAAGCAAGATGTGTATTTTTATTAACTATAGATTTTGCTATACTTTTCCCATATTGCTTATAAATACTAATTCTATAATGGTACTATAGGTAAAAATATTGTATAACAAAAATAATATATCAACTATAAAGTATAAACACCAACCTGGGCAAGCACTTCCTTTTTTCCTTTCCATGATGGTTATTCTTATACTTTGCTGGGCTATGATGATAAACATAGCGAAATTGCTAAAAGACAGGATGATGATGCAAAACGCAGCAGACAATGCAGCTCTTTCCATGGCAACTAATCAGGCAAGAACAATAAATATTCTAATGGAAGTAAACGCCATGATAGCCCGTCTCTGTTATGAAGGAGAACCTATTGCAGTCCCCAATGTTGAAGAAAAGTACGGGCCTATTGGTCTTGGTTCACTCTATCCATTTACACCTATGGGAGTAAGTGCAGGGTCGTACGGTCAATGCTACATTAATGCGGATCCAATGTTCCCACAAGGAATTGGAAGATATGTTACTTCGTTAGGAGACAATGCCTCAAAAATAACAGGAACTTTAGATGTGATTGAAGGTATAAATCTCTGTTACCATGGTATAGTGCCATATAGTGATGGACTACAGATAAAAACTCAGACTGAGATAATACGCAGTACTATCAGATTACTTGCCGGCAATGAAGTCCAGATAGCTATTGCCCGTCTTGGCCCGTTTAATTCGTGGAAAGTTGCTAGACGAGTCGCTCAATATCAGGAAATAAATTCTAAAGGAGAACCGTCAGGCGCTGATGACGCATATCCAATTTATCCACTTCCTAATCCGATGGAATTATATTTTAAGCGAAATACTTTAACATTAAAATTTTATGCAGCAGCGCATTATTTTTTTTCAATCCCTCCGAATCCATTGTTGCCATCAGGATTGCATGGTCACTATGTGTCTCCTGAGTTGATAGGAACAGAAACGAAATCATGGTATTATGCAGACCAGGACACCTTTTATAAGAAAAAACTTATTCTCATTGCAAGAAAAAGCGGGGATTCGCCCTCAAACAGCGGATACCCGATTTTCGGAAAATGGTTCGGTATCGAGTGGCCTGAAATAGAAACTATTGCAGCTGCTTCATATTATAACAAAGGCGGCCCTGGTTTTGTGCTTAAAACGTCATTTAACGGAGAAAGAATAAAAGAAAACATTGATGCATACTGGGAAGCTAAAAAGGACAAAAACGGTTGGTATGCTCATTTAGTTCCAGTAGGGCAAACTCCGATTTTGCATTAAATAAATGAAAACTTACAATAAAGGCACATTAAAATCCATAAAAGGACAAGCTTTAATAGAGAATGTTTTATTATTGCCGGTATTAATAGTAATTATTTTCATGATAACTTTTTTCTCCAGGCTTGTTTTAACAAAACAGCAGCTTACCGTAGCTGCCCGCCTGGGCAGTGACCTTATTGCATATACTGAGATGGATGAAGAAGGCATTAAAAACGAGATAATTGATTACCTTTGTGGAAAAGACGTTTTGGGAAGAAAACTTGACAAAGATAAATTAAAAATTAAAGTCAATATAGATCGTTTTCCAAAACTTGATATTTCAAACGTTAATAAACTCTTTGAGATACTTGATAATTTTTATAACCCATGCGATCATACTTCCTCAGTTGAAATACAATATGAATTTTATACACCGAAGATATTCTCGGCCTGGGATACATATATTCCTGGAAAAAAACTTGCAGATAAAATTTGTGTTTCTGCAAGATCAGAAGTTCTTGCAGGAACAGGAGCCTAGTACATATTTTGAAAATATAAATTAATTTAGTAAAATAAATCCAGTTATAAGTAAATAAAAAGGAGGCATGTTTTATGCTTAAAAGATTTTGGAACGATGAAAGCGCTCAGGGTATGGTTGAGTACATCCTTATTGTAGCACTTGTTGCGGCAGTAGTAGTAGTTGCGTTTAAACTATTTGGTACAAAAATCAGAGATATGTTTAGTGACACAACTAAAAAATTAACTCAAGAATAGAAAAATCTATTATAGAATTGAAATTTTCCAAAGTCTATTTAATGATTATGCACTTGACGGCATTAAATTTAATATTTTTTGTATATCATAGCTGTCAGTATTAATAAATCATTTATAAATCAACTATGACTCAGGTATTTGGTGGTAGCATGTGCATAAGCATGATTGATATTATGGGTCCGGTTTAAAAAAATGTCATTCCCATGAAAATGGGAATCCAGTAAGTGAAGTGTCCAACGAAGGATTAGATTCCTGCTTTCGCAGGAATGACAAAATCAGGCTTTTTAGAGTGAACTCATATTATTAATTTTATCAACCGGTTATATAATCTGTGTAATCGGCAAGTTCCCAAAGAGATTAACTTGTAGCATAATAAACTTTAAATATGAATATTGAAATAAATGGGCGTTGAAATCATGGAAAATAAAAAGACATTTTTATACAAGGCTGTTCATGGCTATATTTTATATATTGTTTTAGCTGTTATAGCAGGTATAATTCTTGCATTATCAATTATAGGCCCTATTGAGCCTGGTAAGAAGAGTGCTAATATTGAAAGAAGAGATGTATATAAAATAGATTCCGATATAAATAAAAAGGTAGAAAACGAGCTGGGTAATATTAAAAACTTAAATCAAGAAAAAGATTTTAATAAAATTGAAAAAATATTAGTTGGCCTTGAGAATAAATATCCGAATGACATAAGAGCTTTTGTCATACTCGCCGATTTCCATGTCAAAAAAATGGAGTATGACAAGGCATATAAAGAACTTGAATATGTTACCAGGATAAGGCCTAATAACACTTGGGCATTAAAAATATTTGGGAATTTATATTTCAGTAAGCAGGAGTATAGTAAAGCGGAATCCTATTATTTAAGTGCAATTGAGTGTGAAGGCCAGGATGAAGATAAAGCCTGGACCTATCATGATATGGCGCAATTATATCTTGTAATGAAAGATGTAAAGAAAGCATTTAAATGCCAGAAGAAAGCACTTGAATATTTGCCTGAAAATACCGTTATAAAGGAAATGTACGAGGAAATAAGCAAAATATTAAAAAGGGATTGACAAATCTTCTGATCTATTGTTTGGAGGAAAAATGAAGAGGGCAATTTTAATTTCGGTCATAATGGGTGTAATTGCCGCATTATTTTCAGCAATGTATTTAACTTCTCTAGAAACAAAATATAAAAAAGGTGCACAAAAAGTTAA